>CAZXSG010001253.1:0-1500 GCA_964643185.1 uncultured Holophagales bacterium | reverse complement strand
GGACCACAGTTGCCACTGTGCCCAGGCCTCGACCCCGAGCGAAACGGCGAGCGCCCCTCGGCGCGCGAGGTCCTTTTCCTCCTCCTCGGTCAGCCCACCCTCGGGCCCGATCACGAGCGCCGTGTCGCGCGTCGCGACGGTCGGGGGGTTCTCTCCGGCGGGCGACGCCACGAGCAAGGCATCCCTTCGGCCGTCCAACGCCGCGCCGAGGCTCGGGAAGAGGTTGAGGCTGGGGACGACCGACCGGCCGCACTGCTTCACCGCTTCGGCCGCGACTTTGCGGAGCCGGTCCCGGCGGGTCGCCAGCGCTTTCATCGCCGATGGCTGCGAGCGGGCGGCGGGATACAGGACGAACGCCGCGGCCCCGCACTCCGTGCCCTTCTCGAGCGCCCACTCGACGCGCGCGGGCTCACTCATGGCGAGGAGCACCGTCACCGCGTGCAGGGGCTCGCCGCGGCCCCGGGAGACGTCGAGGAGCGCGACGGTGTTCCGATCGTCTCGCAGGGTACCGAGGCCCACGAGGCCCCGGCCGTCCAGGACCTCGACCTCGTCGCCGGCGTTGATCCGCCGCGCGCGGACGTGGGCTTTCTCGGTCTCGTCGAGGGTGACCTGTGCCCCTGCCGTGATCATGGCGTCGCGTGCCGCGAAGAACCGGGGCACGCTCACGCGGCCTCCCAGGTCGAGCCCAGCCACTCGCCCTCGGACGCGAGCCTCGTGATCGCGAAGCCGTGGCTCGAGACGAGCGCCCGCCATTCCTCCTCGCGGGCAACGAGCTGACCCGCGCACACGAGGCGTCCGCCCTCGGCCAGCACGTTTCGCAGCGCGGGCAGGAGCGGGGCGACTTCTTCCTGGATCATGTTCGCGACGGCGATGTCGAACCGCGCCTCTCGGGAAAGCGCCTCGAAGGGCCCGGCATAGGTTCCCGTGAGACGGACTCCGTTCGCGAGGGCGTTCTCCCGCGTCGCGACGGGCGCATCGGGATCGATGTCGAAGGCCACGACGCGGGCTCCCGCTTCTGCGGCGCAGAGCGCGAGGGGACCCGCTCCACAGCCGACGTCGAGGACCGTGCGACCTTTGAGGGACTCGGCGAGGAGCAGCCGGAGCGCGAGCCGCGTCGATTCGTGAGAGCCGGTGCCGAAAGCGCGGCGGGCCGGAACGTGGAGACGACGGCGTCCGGCCGCGCTCACTGCCGCCGCGGCATCCCCGTCACCCTCGTGGGGATCCAGAAGGAACCGCCCCACGGCGACCGGGCGCTGCAGGGCCGCGGCCTCCGCGACGTATTCGCGGGGCTCCTCGAGCGTCTCGGTGAAGGCGAGGCCGGCCTCGAGGAGAACGTCGCGAACGGCCTGGGCATCCTCCTCGGTGACGACGACCTCGACTCCCGACGGGACGTCCGCGAACGACGCGAAGAACTCCCCGAGCAGTTCCTCGAGCCGCTCGGAAAACCCCGGTGGGGGGCCTGGGGGGATCGAGAAACCCCCAGGATCAAGCACGCGGAAC
>CAZXSG010001252.1:0-1507 GCA_964643185.1 uncultured Holophagales bacterium | reverse complement strand
GAGCGCGCCCTTCTCGTGGCACATCTTCGTGATCTCGAGAATGTGGCTCTCGAAGACGCCGATCGTGTTCGGCACCGTGATCATGAGCGCCGCGACCTCGTCGGTCAGCTTCTCGGCGAGGACCGCGAGGTCGAGCGTGCCCTGCGGCGAGGACTTCAGCTCGATGACCTTGTAGCCCGCGAAGTGCGCGGTCGCCGGGTTGGTGCCGTGCGCCGAGTCGGGCACGAGGACGTATTTACGCGCGTTCCCGGCGGCCACGTGCGCCGCGCGGATCATGAGCGCGCCCGCGAGCTCGCCGTTCGCGCCCGCGGAGGGCTGCAACGTGACGCGGGAGAAGCCCGTCAGCGCGATGAGCGCCTTCTCGAGCCTGTAGAGGAGCTCGAGGTTTCCCTGCGAGAGGTGCTCGGGCGCGTAAGGGTGGGTGTCGTTGAACCCCGCGAGCCGGGCGATCTCCTCGTTGATGCGCGGGTTGTGCTTCATGGTGCACGAGCCGAGCGAATAGAGCGCCGTGTCGATCGCGAAGTTGAGCTGCGAGAGCCGCGTGAAGTGGCGGACGACGTCGACCTCGTTGGCCTCGACCTCGCCGGCGACCTCGGCCCGGTGCTCGTCGCCGAAGAGCGCGGCCGGGTTTGCCTCGGGCACGTCGAGCGCGGGCAGCATCACGCCCTTGCGCCCGGGATGGGATTCGTCGAACAGGCTGCCGAAGCGGCGACGCCGGTTCTTCACCGCAGCCGAGGTCTCGGGCGGGCTCTCCAGTGTTCCGTGGTCGCTCATGCGGCACCTCCGAAGGAGCGCAGGGTGTCCAGGAAGGCGTCGAGATCCTCCCGCCTCAGGCGTTCCGTCACGGCGACGAGGAGCAGATCGTGCAGAGCCGGTTCGTTCGGAAGGAGCCGCGCGACGGGCACGCCGCCGAGGATCTTCCGGGCCTCGAGGCGCGCGAGCACCTCGAGCACCGGCGGCCCGCACTTCACCGCGATCTCGTTGAACGTGCGGCCGGGATAGGCCACCTGGAACGGTCCCGGAATTGCCTTGATTCCGGCCTTGAGGTACTCGGCCTTCGAGAGGCACTGGACCGCCGTCTCGCGGAGGCCGTGCTTGCCGAGCGCCGAGAGCGTCATCGTGGCGGCGAGCGCGAAGAGGCCCTGGTTCGTGCAGATGTTCGAGGTCGCCTTCTCACGCCGGATGTGCTGCTCGCGCGTCGCGAGCGTCAGCGTGAACGCGGGGTTGCCGTCGGTGTCCTTCGTGCGGCCCACGAGCCGGCCCGGGATCTGCCGCTTGTAGGCGTCGCGGCAGGCCAGGAAGCCCACGAGCGGTCCGCCGTACGAAGTCGGCACGCCGAAGCACGCGGCCTCGCCGGCGGCGATGTCGATGCCCGAGGAGCCGGGCCCCTTGAGCACCGCGAGCGAGAACATCTCGTTCACGACGCCGATCGCGAGCGCGCCGTGCGCGTGCGCGGCATCGGCCGCGACCTTCCAGCCCTCGGCCACGCCGAAGAAGTTGGGCGACT
>CAZXSG010001251.1:0-1508 GCA_964643185.1 uncultured Holophagales bacterium | reverse complement strand
GCCGACGTCGCGCCAGTAAGGAGGCAGATCGGCCTGGTCTTCGGCGCCGGGCACGCGGTTCGTCGCGAAGTCGTACGCGAAGATCCGCGCGCCGCCCGCGAGGAGCCCCGGAATGATCGTCTTGCCGAAGTCATGAGACGTGTCGCGCAGCGCGTCGTCCTCGAGGGCGTCGATGAGGACGCGCGAGCGGAACACGTAGTTCCCCATCGAGGCGAGCGCAAAGCTCTCGTTTCCCGGGATACCTTTCGGGTTCGCCGGTTTCTCGTCGAACGCGGTGACCCGGCCCTGCGCGTCGACCTCGAGGATCCCGAAGCGGGAGGCCTCCTCGAGCGGCACGGGCAGCGCGGCGATCGTGAGGTCGTGCTCTCCGGCCTCGTGGAACGAGAGCATCGGGTTCACGTCCATGGTGTAGATGTGGTCGCCGCCGAAGACACAGACGTGCGTGGGCTCCTCGTCGAAGATCAGGTCGAGGTTCTGGTACACCGCGTCGGCGGTACCGCGAAACCAGTGAGAGCCCCGTCGCATCTGGGCGGGCACGGGATCCACGAACTCGCCGACGTCGAACGAGAGCCGCCAAGAGCGGATGAGGTGCTCGATGAGCGAGCTGGACTTGAACTGCGTGAGGACCTTGATCTTCTTGAGGCCCGAGTTGACGAAGTTCGAGAGGACGAAATCGATGATCCGGTAACGCCCGCCGAAGGGCACCGCGGGCTTCGCACGGTCGCGCGTGAGGGGGAAGAGGCGTTCCCCCATTCCCCCGGCCAGCACGAGGGAAAGGACGTTGCGATGCGCGAGGAGCTTCACCTCGAGTCCATCATGGCACGGGACATCGAGTATCTTTGTGGGCGAGCAGCATGAAGGATCCCTACGAAGCCCTCGGTGTGCCGCGCACGGCGACGGACGCGGACATCAAGAAGGCTTACCGCCGTCTGGCGCGCAAGCACCACCCCGACGTGAACCCGGGCGACGCTTCGGCGCAGAAGAAGTTCCAGGAGATCGCCGGCGCGTACGAGGTTCTCGGAGACAAGGAAAAGCGGGAGCGGTTCGACCGGTTCGGCGATGCGGGGGAGCCGCCGCAGCAGTCTTCCGGCGGAGCCCCCTCGGGGTTTCGCTGGAGCGGAGGAGACTTTTCCGACCTCTTCTCGGAGCTCTTTTCCCAGTCGGGAGGCGCCGCGGGCGCGCAGGGATTCCCCGGACGTCCCGATGCGGACGACGAGGATGCCGCCGCGCCGCTCACGCTCTCGTTCCGGGATGCCGTGCTCGGCCGGGCCGTGACGTTTCGCGCGCGCCTGCCGCGCCGCTGCGGGCGTTGCGGGGGCTCGGGCCGCGCGGGCCGCTCCGCGTGTCCCGCGTGCCGGGGAAACGGCTTTGTGGTGGAGACCGAGAAGCTGACCGTGCGCATTCCCTCGGGAGTCGACACCGGTTCGAAGATCCGCGTGGCGGGAAAGGGGAGATCGGAGCAGGGCGATCTCTATCTGACGCTCACCGTGGATCCGCATCCCTACTTC
>CAZXSG010001250.1:0-1510 GCA_964643185.1 uncultured Holophagales bacterium | reverse complement strand
TTCGACGTCACGCGCGACTACGTCGACAACCGCAAGGCCTTCGGGAAGCCGATCGGTCACTTCCAGGCCGTCGCGTTCAACATCGCGGATCGCGCGATGGACGTCGACGCGAGCCGCGGCCTCGTGTGGCGCGCCGCAGCGGCGTGGGAGGCGCTCGACAACGCGCCGGCCGAGACGAGCGCGGCCGACAAGACCAAGCTCGAGAACGAAGCGCTTCTCCGCAGCGCGCATGCGGTCGCCTTCACCCACGAAGCGGCGATGCGCTGCGGTGACGACGGCGTGCAGCTCCACGGCGGCAACGGCTTCATCCGCGACTACCTCGTCGAGAAGCTGATGCGCGACGCGAAACAGATCGGCCTCTGCGCGATGACCGCGGAGCACGCCGACCAGCTCGCCGGCGCCCTCGCGCTCGGCCTCCCCATCGATCCCGGTCTCGTGCTCCCCACCGCCGAGACCCAGAGCGCGTTCGTCTGAGAGGAAGGAACAGTCATGACCGTCGAATTCACTCTGACGAAGCGTCACCACGAAATGCGCGAGGGCATCGCGGGCTTCGCGAAGTCCATCATCCGTCCGTCGGCCCTCTCGTGGGACCGCGAGGGCGGCATCCCGGAGGACTTCCTCCGCAACATGACGCGCATGGCGACGAGCATGGGCTCGAACGCGATGCGCTCGGGGCTCGGTGACGAGGATCCGGAGGCCTCGCAGAAGAAGGAGGCGGACGCCCGCAAGAAGGGCAACGGCTCGAACCTCTACGGCGTGCTCGCCTCCGAGGCGCTCGCCTGGGGCGACGCGGGCCTCCTCTTGTGTCTCCCGGGACCGGGCCTCGGCGGACCGCCCGTCCGTGGGTCGGGGACGCCCGAGCAGAGGAAGCGGTTCTTCGGGATCTTCGAGGACTTCGAGACGCAGCCGCTCCGCTGGGGCGCCTACGGCCTCACCGAGCCGAACGCGGGCAGCGACGTGTCGGGCATTCGCTCGACGTGCCGCAAGGACGGCAAGCACTGGGTCATCAACGGCCGCAAGTGCTTCATCACGAACGGCGCGAAAGCCTCGTGGGTCGTGATCTTCGCCACCATCGACGGAGGAGCACATTGGAGTGCGCAGAGTCCACCCTCCGGCCTCAGCGGCTTCTCTGAACTTGCGTTCACGGATGCCAACCACGGCTGGATGACGGGTCGAAGTCACGCTGCGGGCACGGACACGTGGACCTCCATCATCCTCAATACCAGCGATGGAGGGGCCCACTGGAACGAGCAGACGACGTCTCGCAGCACGGACTCCCTAGAGGATATCACCTTCACCGATGCGACCCACGGCTGGGCGGTCGGCGACGGCACCATCATGGCCACCACAGACGGCGGCGCTCACTGGATCGAGCAGAGCCCGCCTTCGGGCGCGGGCAGTCTCAATGGGGTCCGTTTTTTTGACGCAGATCACGGCTGGGCGGTCGGGTCTAAGGGCACCATCCTCTCCACCACCACCGGCGGCCGCTCCCCCCTCGCCATCATCCTCA
>CAZXSG010001249.1:0-1512 GCA_964643185.1 uncultured Holophagales bacterium | reverse complement strand
GTGGTCGCGCCCGTCTTCCCCACGACGCGAACGCGGTGATACGCGTCGTACATCGCAGGCCGCATGAGCGTGTTGAAGCCCGCGTCGACGTTCACGAACGTCTTGAGCGGTGTTTTCTTCACGGTGTTCACGCGGGCGAGGAGGAAGCCCGACTGCGCCACGAAGAACCGGCCCGGCTCCAGCCACAGAGTGGGCTCGTAGCCCAGTGCCTTGACACCCTCCGCCCAGATGGGCTGGAGCGCCTTGGCGAGGTCCTCGGGCGACATGACCTTCTGGCCGTCCCTGTAGGGGATGCCGAGGCCGCCCCCGAGGTCGATGAAGTCGAGCTGGATTCCGAGCTTCGTCTTCAGCTCGAGGACGAACGCCAGCATCTTCCTCGCGGTCTCCTCGTAGCCCGCGGGCTCGGTGATCTGGGAGCCGATGTGGCAGTGGACGCCCACGATCCTCACGTGGCCGAGCTCCTTGGCGCGCGTGTAGCCGGCCAGCGCGTGGCCGTCCTGGAGGTGCAGCCCGAACTTCGAATCGGAAACGCCCGTGTTGATCTGGTGGATCGTGTCGGGGTCGACGCCCGGGTTGATGCGGAAGGAGATGCGCGCGGTGAGCTTCAGCTTCGCCGCTTCCAGCTCGATCTGCTCCAGCTCGTCGCGGCTGTCCACGTTCAGGACGGCGCCGTTCTTCAGCGCGAGCTGGATCTCCGCCGGGCTCTTCGACGAGCTCGTGAACATGATCTCGGTGCCCGGGATTCCGAGCCGCCGGGCCGTGACGATCTCCCCCTCGGAGACGACCTCGGCGCCGGCGCCCCTCTTCCTCAGGATCTCGAGGATCGAGAGGTTCGTGTTCGCCTTCACCGCGTAGAAGATCTTGAGCTTCGGGAAGCGCGGCGCGAACGCGCCCTTCAGCGCGTCGAACTGCTTTTCGATGGTCTCCTGGTCGTACACGTAGAGGGGCGTGCCGTAGGTCTTCGCGAGCTTCTCGAACGCGGCGACCGCGGCCGGGTCGTGGGCCTGATCGGCCCGGACCTTCTCGAGGCCGTCATGGAGGGTCGGGGCTTTTTGACCCAGGGCGCTGGTCGAAAGGAGCGCGAGGCTCGCGGCGAGCACGGCAACGGCAGGCTTCATGGCGCAGATTCTGGAGCAGATGTGATGCAAACTGGCACGTGGCCATGAAAGTTCTTCTCATCGACGACGAAGACGACATCCGGAAGATCGCGGGCCTCGGCCTCTCCCGCATCGGCGGCATGGAGGTGCTCGACGCGTCGAGCGGCGCCGCCGGCCTCGCGCTCGCGAAGAGCGGAAAGCCCGACGTCATCCTGCTCGACATGATGATGCCGGTGATGGACGGCGAGATGACGCTCCAGGCCCTCAACGCCGACCCCGAAACGCACCACATTCCGGTGATCTTCCTGACGGCCAAGGCGCTCTCGGCCGAGATCGAGCGGTTCCGCACGATGGGCGTGGCCGGAATCCTCACGAAGCCGTTCGACCCCGTGACGCTCGCCGACGACGTGCGGCG
>CAZXSG010001248.1:0-1513 GCA_964643185.1 uncultured Holophagales bacterium | reverse complement strand
CGCACGCGTGTGGCCTCGGGCGTGGCCTGTGTCACGAAGGCCGCCCAGCGGCCGTCCGGCGAGACCTCGCACTGTGCCGTTCCGCCGCCGTAGAGAGTGACCGCGGGTCCGCCGGCGCGGAGGACCTTCCGCACGAGGCCCTTCTCCTGGTTCGCGTAGACGACGAAGCCAGGAAGCGCGACTCCGCCGGCGACTGTGGGGTTCTGGGCGTCGTCCCGGTCCTCTGTGATCGGGCGAACGCCGCTGCCGTCGGCCGCGGCCTCGTAGATCTCGAACGCGCCCGAGCGCCGCGACGAGAACACGAGCTTGCCGTCGGGCGTGTAGGCCGGGTCCCAGTCTTCGGCGGGGGAGTCCGTGAGACGGCGCAGCGCGAACGTGTCGAGCGAGATCGCGTAGAGATCGATGCCGCCGTCGCGATCGGAAGAGAACGCCAGCGTCCTGCCGTCGGGCGAGTAGACGGGCTGGCGGTCCTGCGCGAGGCCCCGCGTCAGCACCCGCCGCGGCGCGCTTCCATCGAGCGGGAGCTCCACCAGGCTGCCCTGGCTCGTGATGCTGTCGACGACGAGCCGCCCTGGTCCGAGGATCCCGATGCGAAGGCCCGCGTTCGGGAGCGACAGAAGGGTTCGCGGCGGGCCCCCGGCGCGGGGCACGCTGAAGAGCGTTCGCCGCACGTTGCCCACCTGCGCCTCCCACGACAGGCCGAGGAGCGACCTGCCGTCGCCGTTCCAGACGACCGACGAGAGCGTCACCGTGCCGCGCGGAATGGGCAGGTCCGCGCGGACCTCCGAGGTCGCGAGGTCGAGGAGCTTGATTCCCCAGGGCGAGGCTCCGCCCGAGTACGAAGGTCCCAGGCAGAGCTGGGTGCCGTCGGGGGACCACACGGGGCCGTAGCTGGAAACCCGGGGCTCGGTGTACACGCGCTTCGGAGATGTTCCGTCGGCCTCCGAGACCCAGACCTCGGTCGCGAGCGGCGCGTCGGGCCGGGGCTCGCCGAGTCTCACGAACGCGAGGCGCCGGCCGTCGGGCGAGAGGCTCGGGAACTGGCCGTTCTCGAGGATCCTCCGCACCTCGCCACCCACCACCGCGGCGCGGAAGATCGAGGTCGCCCCCGAGGCCTCGCGGCGGTGGAACGTCACCGACGCGCCGTCGGGCGAGAAACCCGGCCAGGTGTCGTCGGGCCCTTCGGTGAGCGGCGCCTCGTTGCCGCCCGCGATCTGCCTGAGCCAGATGCGCCGCTTGCCGTCCCGCGAGGACACGAACGCCACCGTCCGGCCGTCGGGGGAGACGGCCGGCGTGCGGTCGCGGCCCGAGAACGTGAGCGTGCGGATCTCGGGCGGCCCCGGCGCGCGGCTCTCGAGAAAGCGCCCGTAGGAGAGAGCGCCCAGCGCGCCGCCCAGGGCCAGCGCGCCCAGCGCGAGGAGCGCCACGCGCGCGCGCGAGGGACCCAGCTTCCAGAGCCGCCCCCTCCCCGTCACGCGCTGCCAGCACGGCGGCGCCGCGAGGAGCGCCGTGC
>CAZXSG010001247.1:0-1517 GCA_964643185.1 uncultured Holophagales bacterium | reverse complement strand
TGGCCGTGGTGGACTTGGGAAGTGCGAAGCGCAGGACGGCGACTGGCGAGGCCGGCGCAACGGCGGGGGGCAGCGGGACGCGGCGTTCCACGCCACGCGGCGTGGCTGGATGCAGAGCGACGATGGAAGGGCGAGACATGGACGAGCCTCGGACGGCCGGAAGGGCCCGGACGTCCCACAGGGGGGAAACCACCCGTCTGGTCGGGTGAACCAGAACGGAAGCGAGACTTTGCCACAACGCCCGGAGCGGTTATCGAGACCTCTCCGAGTCTCAAGCGTCAGGCGCAATTTCGCGCCCGGTGCACCGTTCCGCAAGTCAACAAACGTGAATTCTCGCTGCGGACCGAGGAGCGGTACGGTCGAAGCTCTGGCGGGTGACCCATCCGCAGGTGCCAATTCTGACATCTGGCGCTCGCGCATAGGCTCCTACCTAAGGGAACGCGCGAGAACGGGAAAGCGCACGTCAAAAATGCGCGAGCCTCCAGGGGGATGCCCCGGAGGCTCGGACGCGCCACGGCGGGCGATTCAGCGCGCGGGAGCGCCCTCCAGCTCGGCCAGCACCAGGTCGCCGACCTGATCGGTGCCGAAACCCGAGTCCATCGACAGGTTCGGGAGCCGACGCGACCGGAGCAAGCGCACCACCGCATCCTCGACACGGCGAGCGGCGGCGCCCTCGCCGAGGTAGTCCAGCATCATCGAGACCGCCATGATCGTGGCGATGGGGTTGGCCTTGTTCTGCCCGGCGAACTGCGGGGCCGAGCCGTGGATACTCTCGAACAGGCTGACCCGTCCCGGGTGCAGGTTGCCGCTGGCGGCGAGCCCGAGACCGCCGACCAGCGCGGCGCCCAGGTCGGTGAGGATGTCGCCGAACATGTTGCTCGTGACGACCGTGTCGTATTGCTCCGGCTGCGTCACCACGAACATGCACGCCGCATCGATGTACTCGTGCTCGCGCGTGATGTCGGGATACTCAGCGCCCACTTCGGCGAACGTGCGCGTCCAAAGCTCCATCGCCCGCACGGCATTCGCCTTGGTGAGCAGTGTGAGCTTCTTGCGCTGGTTGCGCGCGCGGCAGAGTTCGAACGCGTAGCGGATCACGCGCTCCACCCCCTTGCGGGTGAAGATGATCTCCTGCGTCGCGACCTCGTCGGGCGTGCCCTTCTTGAACTGGCCCCACATGCCGGCGTACGCGTCCTCGGTATTCTCCCGCACCACCAGCATGTCGAGATCGGCCGGCGTCTTCCCCTTGAGTGGCGTCAAGTACTCGTCGTAGAGCTTGACCGGGCGCAGATTCGCGAACAGATCGAGGCCGAACCGCAACCTCGCCACGATGCCGAACTCGAGGAAGCCTGGCGCCATGCGCGGGTCGCCAATCGCGCCGAGCAGCACCGCGTGCTTCGTCTGGATCTCGGCGAATGCCGCGTCCGGGAAGACTTCCTGCGTCTTCAAGTAGTGCTCGGCTCCGAACGGATAGCGGGTGAGCTCGACCTCGAATCCTTCGAGGCTCGCGATGCGCT
>CAZXSG010001246.1:0-1517 GCA_964643185.1 uncultured Holophagales bacterium | reverse complement strand
CCCAGGCCCCCACGGAGAGATCGACCCGCACGCGATTTTGATCCTGAGGGGAGGGCCTCAGCGTGCCGCGAACGAGCGGAGCACGCGCTCGGTGTGCTGAGAGAGCGCGGGCGCGGAGCGGCGGGACTCTCGGGCCGGAGCGACGGCCTCGCTCACCACGGAAACCGGGAGGCCCCGCTCGCGGGCGAGCGCCACCCAGACCTCGGCCGGGCGTTCCGCGACCCTCGTGGCCACCGCCCGGCGCGCCTCCGAACCCCGCTCACCGAGGTCGAGGCCCGCGTCGGCGTAGGACGGGAGCTCGAGGAGCGCGAGCCATTCCTGCCAGAACTTGGGCTCGAGCGCGCCGACGGCGATCCGCTGCCCGTCGCCGGCCGTGTAGAGGCCGTAAGCGGGGCAGCCTCCCCCGAGCAGGACCGAGGAGGCACCGGGGCCGCCGGCGAGGACCTCCGCACGGGGCCAGGCCAGGAACGGCTCGATGGCGTCCCGCAGGGGCTGCTCGACATGACTCCCCGTGCCGGTCCGGCTCCGCACGAGGAGGGCCCCGAGGATGCCCTCGGCCGCCAGGAGCCCGGCCGAGACGTCGACGAGCTGCGTCTTCGGGACATCGCCGCCCAGAAGCGCGAGCAGGCCCGACTCCGCGAGGAAATTGAGATCGTGTCCCACACGTTGGGCATCCTCGCCCCGACCGTAGCCGGGCAGGGACACCGTGATGAGCCGGGGATTCAGACGGCGGAGATCCTCGAGGCCGAGTCCCCAGCGCCCGAGTGTGCCGGGCCGGAAGCTCTCGACGACGACGTCGACGTGCCGCGCGATCTTCGCGAACGCCCCCGCGTCGCGGGCATCCCGGAGGTCCAGCGCGACCGACTCGGCTCCCGCGAGAAACGTGGCGAAGCCGGCGCCGGTGCCGTTCAGGAACGGCGGCGTCGACCGCATCGGGTCGCCGCCCGCGGGGTCCTCGACCTTGAGGACCCGCGCGCCCAGCGCGAGGAGCCGCCAGGCCAGGACCGCGCCCGGCAGCATCCGGCTCGCGTCGAGCACGACGATGCTTTCCAGAGCCTTCATCCGGACCCCGGACGAACCGAGCGCGCCGGAGGCGTTTCCCGGCCCGGAGGGCTGAACAATCCCGAGCGCGCCGGAGGCGTTTCCCGGCCCGGAGGGCTGAACAGATTCAGAAAAGCCTCTGGAACGCCTTCGTGTACGAAAGGAGCGCGTTGACGTTCGAGACCTTGACCTTCCCCATCAGGAACGCGGCCTGCGGGTTCTGTGTGCCGTTTTCGATCCCGAGGTAAACCGACTCCGTCGTTTTGATTTCACAGTCCGCCACGCCGTGGATGCCCCGCTCGACCACGCAGGACGGACCGTCGATCAGCACCGTCCACTCCGGGTGCGCGGAGTCCTTGAAGCGGAAGTGGTAGCGCCCGCGGAACCCCTCGGTCTTCTCGGGCCGGAGCCGCGAGGGCAGAGAGAGGAACAGCTCCTCGAGCGTCTCGGGCTTGCGGAGCGGCGCGGGAGGCGGC
>CAZXSG010001245.1:0-1518 GCA_964643185.1 uncultured Holophagales bacterium | reverse complement strand
AGCGCCACGCGCTTGCCGTCGGCCGAGAGGCTGCCGTGGATGACCTCATGATCGGCGGGCGTCAGCGGCTCGATCGTTCCCGAGGCCAGTTCGACGCGCGCCAACCGGCAGGCGCCGTGCTGCGCATAGACGAAGAGGGCCGCGCGCCCGTCCTCGATGAACCCCAGCGGCGCGGCGCCGCCCCCGCGCGGCGGATGCTGGTCCGAACTGACCCCTTCGCCTGCCGCGACATCGATCGGCGTGGAGAGGTCCCGCACCTGCGTGATGGGCCATGCCCCTTGGAAGTGCAGGAGTGCGTTCTGGTCGTACGACCGAGTGGGTTCGGGTCGAACACCACCGATCGAGAGGAACTGGCCACCCGGACCTTCGGCGAACTCCCCGAGCGGTCCGGCGATGTCCGCCACCACCTGCGTGTCATCCCCTTCGGTCGGCTCAGCGAGGTCGGGTGGGATCGCGCGGATCTCGTCGTCCTCCACGGGCCGGCCGAACCACGGCTCCGCGCGCCGGTCGGTCGTGTACAGGATCCAACGACCGTCGCGCGACCAGACCGGCGAACCCTCCTTGAACCGATCGCCGCGAGTGAGTCGCCGAGGCGCCGAACCCTCCAGCCCGACCACCCACAGGGGATCCAGGTGCTCGAGGTCGACGAAGCCTTCCTGGTTCCAGCGGAACTCCGGCCGCGTGACCACGCGCGCGGGAGCGTTCCTCGGCTTCTTCGCCTCGGCCGTGTCGCGAGCCGGATCGTGGCCCGAGAGGAACGCCAATCGGGTTCCATCCGGGGACCATGCCGGGCTGGGGACGCCGCTTCGAAGCGTGGTGAGCGCTCGCGCCTCGCCACCGGCCAGTGGCAACACATGCAACTGGGGATCCGCTTCGGCGTCGGCACGTCGGATGAAAGCCAGTTGGGTGCCATCCGGCGACCAGCGCGGCTGGCTGTCGAATCCGCGCGTGGTCAAGGCACGAGGCAATGCAGCCGACTGTCCCGCGGCCGGGACATCGACGAGCCACAGCTCGGTGCGGTAGGCGTCCGTCTCGGCATCGACCGAGACGAGCGTGAATGCGACTCGCGTGCCGTCGGGTGAGATCTGGGGATCCGCGATCCAGCGCAGGCGCAGCAGGTCTTCTTCGAGCATGGGGCCCCACGGGTGAGAGCAGGAATGGTGACAATCGCAACAAGGCTGGGGGCGCGCCTGCCTGCGGTCAACGCCTGAGCGGGGGCGACTCATGGAGCGGCCCCGGCCTTCCACGCGAAGCGGCGGCCATGAGAGACTCAAGTCCCCCATGACGACCCGCCGACCGAGCCCGACCTCACGCCCCGTGCGTCCCACGCGCAGTTCTCCTCCACTGCGTGGCGCATCGTGCACGATCGGCGTGATCGCGTTCCTCGTCTATCTCTCGATGACCCCTGCTGCCTCGGGCGACAAGGACGGGAGCGAGTTCACGCTGGTGCTGGCCACCCTGGGCGCGGCACACCTGACCGGGTATGCGTTGTACACCCTCGTCGGCCACGGGTTCGTG
>CAZXSG010001244.1:0-1521 GCA_964643185.1 uncultured Holophagales bacterium | reverse complement strand
TCTCGGGCATAGGCTGCAGCTCCAAGACGCCAGATTATTTCCTGGGGGCCTCCCTTCCCGGCCATCCTGGCGCGGCGCAGACTGCCCACCCTGGCCGCGTGCCTCTTCAGGCCGGCCCGCGCGCGCGCCAGACGGGTTATTAGAGTTACCGCGCCTCCGCCAGCGCCGGTTGCGTCCGCCGCCCTGTCCGCCGTCTTTTTTGGTTTCAGAGGGATCTTGCCCGCTGTCGTTTTCAGTCGCCATGCTGTCTATCCTCTTACGAACGCCGCAACTGCACCAGATCGCGCAGTGCTTCGGTGGAAAGCTCGGTCAGCCAGGTCTCTCCGCTGCCCACTACTGCTTCGGCCAGGCCCTTTTTCGACTCGATCATTTCGTCGATCTTTTCTTCCAATGTTCCGGTGGTCAAGAATTTATGCACCTGCACATTGCGCGTCTGCCCGATGCGGAAGGCGCGGTCGGTGGCCTGATCTTCCACGGCGGGGTTCCACCAGCGGTCGACGTGGAAGACGTGGGACGCCCGCGTGAGGTTCAGCCCGCTGCCGCCCGCCTTGAGCGACAGCACGAAGAACGGTGGCGGGGTCTCGGCCTCCTGGAAGTGCCGCACCATCTCGTCGCGCGCGCCGCGAGGCACGCGGCCGTGGAGAAAGAGGACCTCGCTCGAGAAGCGCTCCTTGAGCGCCCGCACGAGGATGTGGCCCATCTCGGCGAACTGGGTGAAGAGCAGGGCCGGCCGCTTCTCGGCGAGCGTCTCCTCGAGGAGCTCGAAGAGGCGGTCCATCTTGGCGCTGCGCCCTTCCAGGCGCGAGCCGTCGCGCAGGAACAGCGCGGGGTGATTGCAGATCTGCTTGAGGCGCAGGAGCAAGAGGAGCACCTTGGCTCGGCGGCTCTTCCCCTGCGCCTGCCCGATGCCCTCGAGGAGAGCGCGGGTCGTGGCGCGATACAGCGTCGCCTGCTCGCGCGAGAGACCGACGAGCTCCTTGGTCTCGATTTTCTCCGGCAGGTCCGGCGCGACGCCTTCGTCGGTCTTGGCGCGGCGGAGGAGGAACGGACCCGTGATGCGCCGAAGACGCTCCTCGGCCTCCCGGTCGCGGTGCCTTTCGATGGGCATCGAGAAGTGCGTGCGGAAGTCTTCGTCGGAGCCGAGAAGACCCGGGTTCAGGAAGTCGAAGATGGACTTCAGCTCGGAGAGCCTGTTCTCCACGGGCGTGCCGGTGAGCGCGGCGCGCCTTTTGGCCTTCAGGGCGCGCACAGCACGAGACTGAGCCGCGTCGCGGTTCTTGACGTTCTGGGCCTCGTCGAGCGCGACGTACTCCCACACGACGTCGGAGAGGAGCACGCGATCCCGATGCGTGAGCGCGTACGTCGTGACGAGGAGGTCGGTCTCGGCGAGGTGCTTGCGGAAGGCCTCGCCCGCGAGACGAGTGGGTCCGTGGTGCACCGAGACGCGGAGCGAGGGCGCGAAACGCGCGGCCTCGCGCACCCAGTTCTCGGCGACCGACGTGGGGCAGACGAGGAGCGATG
>CAZXSG010001243.1:0-1522 GCA_964643185.1 uncultured Holophagales bacterium | reverse complement strand
GGGCCTCGTCGTCTCGGGTCTCGTTCTCGCGACCCTCACCGGTCTCGTGGCCGGCGTGTTCCCGGCGATCAAGGCGTCGCGCCTGCCGCCCATCGAAGCCCTGCGGTACGAGTAGGAAGACAGGACGCGCCATGCTCGACAGTATTCGCCGCAACGTCATCGAGAACCTCCGCTTCGCGCGGATCGCCCTCGTCGCGCACAAGCTGCGCGCCTTCCTCACCGTGGTGGGCATCGTCATCGGGGTCTGGACGGTCATCGGCATGGTCGCTCTGGTGACGGGCTTCGAGCGCTCGACGAGCGATTCCTTCTCGTCGTTCGGGACGACGCTCGTGCAGTTCCAGAAGTACGAGCCGCGCTTCGGCGGCGGCCGCCGGATCTCGGAGGAGGAGCGCAAGCGCCGGGACCTCACCATCGAGGATGCCAAGGCGATCGAGGAGCTGACCCCGTCGATCCGCGCGGTCTCGCCGGAGCGCTACTTCTGGGGTGCGACGCAGGTCAAGGCGAACGGCGTCGAGGGGAACTCGCCCACGGTCTGCGGCGGGAACCAGAACTACGCCGTCTGCAACAACTGGACGATCAAGGACGGCCGCAACCTCACGGAGCTCGACGTCCTCCACGCGACCGACGTCGCCGTCCTGGGGACCGACGTCGTGGACACGCTCTACAAGGGCAAGGATCCGCTCGGCCAGAAGATCACCGTGAACAACCGGCCCTTCACCGTGGTGGGCGTCTTCGACAAGAAGGGCTCGGGCGGCTTCGGCGGCAACCCCGACGCGATCGTCGTCATCCCCATCACGACGTTCGACCGGCATTTCCCTGAGATCAAGAACTCCAAGGGCGACACGATCCACATCGCGACGATCCCCAGGTCGCCGGAGCTCATCGACCGCGCGGTGGAGGAGGGCACGAACATCCTCCGGGCGCGCCGCAAGATCCCGTTCAACATGCCCAACGACTTCGCGATCTTCACCGCGGAGAAGATGATCGCGCAGATGCAGGCGGTGACCGGCGCCATCTCGGGCGTGATGGTCTTCATCGCGGCCATCGCGCTCCTCGTGGGCGGTGTGGGCGTCATGAACATCATGCTCGTCTCGGTGACGGAGCGGACGAAGGAGATCGGCCTGCGCAAGTCGCTGGGCGCGTTCCGCCGGGACATCACGCTGCAGTTCCTCACGGAGGCCGTGACGCTCACGGGAATCGGCGGCGCGATCGGCGTCGCGCTGGGTGTGGGCACGGCGCTCCTCGTGGGTGCGGTGACCCCGCTCCAGACCGCGACGCCGCTCTGGTCGATCTTCCTGGGGCTGGGCGTGAGCGTCGCGATCGGGCTCTTCTTCGGGCTCTACCCCGCGATGAAGGCCGCCCGGCTGGATCCCATCGAGGCGCTCCGGTTCGAGTGAGGCGCCGGGGATAATCCCCGGCTCGATGGCAGCACCCACCCGGAAAGAACGGCGCGCCGAGCAGCGCGAGCGCGAACGCACCGAGCGCGTTCCCGATGCGGCGGAGCCGGTTCAGACCCTGCGTT
>CAZXSG010001242.1:0-1523 GCA_964643185.1 uncultured Holophagales bacterium | reverse complement strand
CCGTCGCGTCGGCCTTCCGTCTCGCCGGCCTCGTTTCCGGCCTCGCCGGCGACGTCCAGCAGCTCCAGCCGATGCCCGAGACGGCGCGCCTCCGCCGCTCCGCCGAGCACGGCGTGCGCCTGGCCGAGCGGCTCCGGGCCTCGCTCCTGGCTCTCACCGAGGAACGGCGGCGCGAGGGCCTCGCTCTCGAGCGCCGGCTCCTTCACCTCTCCCGCACCGATTCCCTCACCGGCCTCCCGAACATCCACACGTTCAACGACCGCCTGGAGCAGGCCCTCTCGCAGGCCCGGTTCACGGGCCACGCCGTGGCGGTGCTGCTCATCGACTTCGACCGCTTCAAGGTCGTCAACGACACGCTCGGGCACGGCACGGGGGACCTGCTCCTCAGCCAGGCCGCCGAGCGCCTCCGAAACAGCGTGTACGGCTCCGACACGGTCGCCAGGCTGGGCGGCGACGAGTTCCTCGTGCTGCTCCCGCGACTCGGCTCCCTCGAAGACGTCTCGCAGGTCGTCCAGAAGATCTTCGACAGGTTCCGCCAGCCGTTCACCGTGGGCGACCACGATCTCTTCGTCACCATGAGCATGGGCGTGAGCATCCATCCCCTCGACGGCTCGACGGGCGAGGCCCTCGTGAAGCACGCCGACGTCGCCATGTACCGGGCCAAGCAGGTCGGCGGCTGCGGCTATCAGTTCTACACGCCGGCCATGAACGCGCAGGCCAACGAGCGCATCGCGCTCGAATCGAGCCTCCACCGGGCCCTCGAGCGGGCCGAGCTGGTGGTGCACTACCAGCCGCTCCTCGACCTCTCGACAGGCGAGATCGACGGCGTCGAGGCGCTCGTGCGCTGGCAGCACCCCACCCGCGGTCTCGTTCCTCCGTGCGACTTCATTCCCCTGGCCGAAGAGACCGGCCTCATCGTTCCCATCGGCGCCTGGGTTCTGCGCACCGCCTGCCGTCAGGCGCGGAGCTGGCAGGAGCGCCTGTCGCGCCCGATCCGCGTGGCCGTGAACCTCTCGGCGCGACAGTTCCGCGACGCGCACCTCGCGCGGGAGATCGAGCGCATCCTCGTGGAGACGGGTCTCCCGGCGCACCTCCTGGAGCTCGAGATCACCGAGACGGTCGCGATGCACGACGTCGACGCGAGCCAGAAAACTCTTCGCGAGCTGCAGGCGCTCGGCATCCGGATCACCATGGACGACTTCGGCACGGGCTATTCGTCGCTCGCGTTCCTCAAGACGTTTCCCATCGACTCCCTGAAGATCGACCGCTCGTTCATCATGGACCTCGAGACGAGCGCGGCCGACGTCGCGATCACCGTCGCGTCCATCACCGTGGCCCATGGACTCGGCCTCCGCGTCATCGCCGAGGGCGTGGAGACGCTGCGGCAGCTCGAGATCCTCCGGGGCCACGGCTGCGACGCCGTACAGGGCTATCTCGTCGCCCGCCCCGCGCCGTCCGAGGAGATCGAGGGCCTGCTCGCTACCTTCGCGAGTAGATCGCGTTGAAGGGCGTCGCCTGCCAGG
>CAZXSG010001241.1:0-1524 GCA_964643185.1 uncultured Holophagales bacterium | reverse complement strand
CTGGGGTTCGAGAGGCGGCTCCTCCTCCTGGCCTTCCTCGCGGGGCTCCCGGGCTCGGTCCTGGCGATCCTTCTTCTGCGGGAAAGCGGCGTCGACGCGCGCACCGTGTGGCTCACGAGCGGGATCGTCCTGGCGTGCTGGATCGGCTTCTCTTTCGCCGTGCGGAGCCGCGCCGCGCGCCCGCTCCAGACCGCGTCGAACCTCCTCCTGGGGCTCCGGGAGGGCGACACCTCGATGCGCATCCGGGGCGTGCGGAACGACGACGCCTACGGCGAGCTCCTGCGCGAGGCGCACGCCCTCGCCGACATCCTCTCGAGCCAGCGCATCGGTGCGGTGGAGGCGACGAACCTCCTGCGCACCGTGCTCGCGGGCATCGACGTCGCCGTGTTCGCGTTCGACGCCGACGGGCGGCTGCGGCTCGCGAACCGGGCCGCCGAGGCCCTGTTCGGAAAGCCGCAGGAGGAGCTGACGAACACGCAGGCCGCCGAGCTGGGGCTGGCCGAGTGCCTCAGCGGGCCCACGGAGAGCGTGAGGGAGCTGCGCTTCCCCAACGCGCTCGGGCGCTGGGCCGTGCGGCGGGGCCGCTTTCGCGAGGGCGGGCTCCCCCACGACCTCCTCGTGCTCACGAACCTCTCGCGCGCTCTCCGCGAGGAGGAGCGTGCGGCCTGGCAGCGGCTCATCCGCGTGCTCGGGCACGAGCTGAACAACTCGCTCACGCCGATCCGCTCGCTGGCGGGGAGCCTCAGGCGTACGGCCCAGGGGCGCCTCGATGCGGAAGACCGCGAGGACCTCTCGCGCGGGCTGGCCATCATCGAGGAGCGCGCGGGCGGGCTCGCCCGCTTCACCGAGGCTTACGCGCGGCTCGCCCGGGTGCCGTCGCCGAAGTTCGCGTCCGTGGACCTCGGCCCGCTGCTCTCGTCGATCGCGGCGCTCGAGACCCGGATCCCGATATCGGTTTCACCGGGGCCGTCGACGGTGCTCTCCGCGGACGCGGACCTTCTGCAGCAGCTCCTCATCAACGTGCTGCGCAACGCCGTCGACGCGACGCTCCCCACGGGTGGTGGCGTGACGCTGTCGTGGAGCGTGAACGGGGGGCTGGTCGAGATCCTGGTGGAAGACGAAGGACCCGGGCTCGCGAGCTCGGCCAACCTCTTCGTGCCGTTCTTCACCACGAAGCCCGGCGGATCGGGCATCGGCCTCGTGCTCTCGCGCCAGATCGCCGAAGCGCACGGCGGCTCTTTGACGCTGGAGAACGGGACTCCCCAAACCGGCTCGTTCGGCTCCGGGCGTTCCGCCCTACGCACCGGCTGCGTCGCGCGACTGACGTTGCCCGCGGGATAGCTACTCGATGGGCGGCTCGTGGTCGCGCTGGGCCTCGCCCACGAGTGGCACGAAGCGCACCGGAAGAACGCTCGTCTCCTTGAAGCCCTCGCCCGTCCGCTCGATGACCTTGAGCTCCTGGTAGAAGGCCCCCACCGGGATCACCATGCGGCCTCCGGGCGCGAGTTGCGCGAGGAGAGGGGG
>CAZXSG010001240.1:0-1526 GCA_964643185.1 uncultured Holophagales bacterium | reverse complement strand
TCGGCCAGCTTCTCCGAGAACACCTGGCCGAGGACGGGCTCGCCCTCTTCCCAGGCCATCGTCACGCCCTCGGAGGCATGGCGGAAGAAGTCCACGTCCACACTGAACTGGCCGTCCTTCTCGAGCCGCACGATCTTGCGCATGCTCGAGAGGAACGTGGGCTTGCCGTACGAGGCCAGGCCCATGACCTTGTACTCGTCGCCGTACTTGGGGAAGCCCAGGTACTGCGTGATGGCCGTGTAGAAAACGCCGAGCGAGTGTGGAAATGCCACTTCGTCGACGATCTCGAGCTTGTTCCCGCGGCCGATCGCGCTCATCGAGGAGAGGAAATCCCCGAAGCCGTCCACCGTGAGACACGCGGACTCCTCGAACGGCGAGCAGAAGAACGTCGACGCGAGGTGGGCGCGGTGGTGCTCGACGTTGTGGACCTTCAGGCCGAGCGGGATGCCGCCCGCGAGGGCCGCGAGGCGGTCCTCGAGCCCGGCGACCTTCTTGTGATTCGAGAGCCGCGAGGTGATGGCGTCGAGGCCGGGCCGCTTCTTCAGCGTGAAGAGCACCTTCGAGAGGAGATGGGCCGAAGGGTCGCGCGAGATGCCGACGTGCGCGACATCGGCGAGGCTGGCGCCCGAATCCGCGAGGACGTGCGCGATGGACGCGGCGGGGAAGCCGGCCCAGTGCTTGACGCGGTTGAGGCGCTCTTCTTCGACACCGCAGGTGAAGGCCCCATCGGCGAGGAGGGCGGCGGCGGAATCTCCATGGTAGGCGTTGAGACCGAGAACGAGTGATCGCATGGCGGCGGGGAGGATAGCTGCCTTTCCCGTGAGAGGATCGCGGACCCGATGTCCGCCCTGGCGACCGAGGTCGAAACCCTTCCCGCCCGTCCCGAAGTGGAGAAGAGCCTGCTGGGCGCGCTCCTCATCGACGGCGGGCTCCTCTCCCGCGTGATGGAGTTCCTCACGCCCGAGGACTTCTCGCTCGAGCCGCACCGTCTCATCTACGAGGCCTGCCTCGCGCTCGCCGACCGCAAGGACGGGCTCGACATCGTCACGGTCGCGAACGAGCTGGAGCGCAACAACAAGCTGGACCGGGCCGGCGGCGGGGCCTACGTGGCGTCCCTCGTGGACCTCGTGCCCGATCTCGAGAACGTCGAGAGCTACGCCCGGCTGGTTCGGGAGGCCGCGCTCCGGCGGCTCATCATCTTCCAGGCGCGCAAGTCGATCCGCGATGCCGTGAACGCGGCGGACGCCGAAGCGGTTCTCGAAGGCGCGCAGCGCGACCTCGTCGAGATCGCCAAGAACTCGATCAAGGGCGGTTTCGTGCAGCTCGCCCGGATCGCCGAGAAGAACGAAGAGGAGATCCAGAAGATCCACGGGCGGGGCTCGATGCTCACCGGCCTGCCCACGGGCTTCACGCGCCTGAACACGCTCACGCAGGGCCTCCAGCGCTCGGACCTCCTCATCATGGCGGCCCGGCCCGGCATGGGTTGGCAGCAGCGAGCCATATGCGTGAGTAAATTCCCCACTCCT
>CAZXSG010001239.1:0-1529 GCA_964643185.1 uncultured Holophagales bacterium | reverse complement strand
CCCCGTGTTCTCGGAGGGCGACGCCCGCCAGAACATCCTGGGCGTCATCCAGGCCATCTCCACGGTGCCCGATGGCTTCGAGCTCCATCCGAAGCTGCGGCCCGTGCTCAAGAAGCGGGCGGACTTCGTCACCGGCGACATCGACTGGGCCGGCGCCGAGGCGCTCGCGTTCGGCACGCTCCTCCAGAAGGGCGTTCCCGTGCGGCTCTCCGGGCAGGACTGCGGCCGTGGAACGTTCAGCCAGCGCCACTCGGTGCTGGCCGATTACCACACAGGGAAAGAGATCGTCTCCCTCAACGCGACGCCCGGCGCGCGTACGAAGTTCGAGGTGCTCGACAGCCTCCTCTCCGAGGCCGGCGTCATGGGCTTCGAGTTTGGCTACTCCGTGGCCGATCCCGCCGCGCTCGTGCTCTGGGAAGGCCAGTTCGGCGACTTCGCGAACGGCGCGCAGGTCATCATCGACCAGTTCATCTCGGGCTCCGAGCAGAAGTGGAACCAGAAGTGCAGCCTCGTGCTGCTCCTCCCGCACGGGCAGGAGGGCCAGGGCCCCGAGCACTCCTCGGCGCGCCTCGAGCGCTTCCTCACGCTCTGTGCCGAGGACAACCTCCGCGTCATGAACCTCACCACGCCCGCGCAGTACTTCCACGCGCTCGTGCGGCAGGCGACGCTCGAGGCCAAGAAGCCGCTCGTCCTCATGTCGCCCAAGAGCCTCCTCCGGCATCCCAAGGCCGTTTCGACGCTGAACGACCTTCTCGAGGGCGCGTTCCAGCCCGTGCTCGACGACGACGCGTTCCGCGGCCGTCCGACCGACGGCGTGCGGCGCATCGTGTTCACGAGCGGCAAGGTCTCCTATGAGCTCTTCGCCGCGCGCGAGAAGCAGACGGGCGGCGAGGTCGCCATCGTGCGGCTCGAGCAGATCTATCCCTTCCCGGCGGCCGACATCGCGCGCGTCCTTTCGCGCTATCCGCGCCAGGCCGAGCTCGTGTGGGTGCAGGAGGAGCCGCGCAATATGGGCGCCTGGCGCTTCGTGCGCGAGCAGTTCCTCGACGGCAAGGTCGAGGGCGAGGTGCGGGCGCTGCGTTACATCGGCCGGCGCGAGCTGGCGAGCCCGGCGCCGGGCTCGCACCACGTGTTCCAGGCGGAGCAGGACGCGTTCGTGGCCGAGGCCGTGAGGGTCTCGTCACGAACCGCCGTTCCGGCTTGAATTTGTTCCTGGGGGTTTCTCGATCCCCCCAGACCCCCCCCGGGAGATTCGGTTCTCGCTTCCTGACGAGGGCGGCTTCGGCCGCCCTCCTCGCATTTGCGGGCATCGCGAAGGCTCACGACCTCTGGATCGAGCCCGCGACGTTCCGTCCGGCTCCGGGAAAGCCCGTGCCGCTCGACCTCCGGGTCGGCGTCGATTTCGAAGGGGAGTCCCTGCCCCGGTTCGGTCAGCTCTTCGTGAGGTTCGACGTGACGGACGAGTCCGGGACGTCCCGGCCCACGCTGGGACGCGACGGCGCGATGCCGGCCGGTCTCGCCCCTCCTCT
>CAZXSG010001238.1:0-1535 GCA_964643185.1 uncultured Holophagales bacterium | reverse complement strand
CTCCGCGGCCACAGCTTCACCCTCGCCAGCAAGGCGGAGTGCGAGCCGTACTGAGCCGCGCAGGTCTTAGTCGCAGCGAAGCGCGCGCAGCGGGTCGATGCGGAGCGCGCGCCAGGCCGGGACCGCGCTGGCCGCGAGGACGACGGCGGCGAGGACGAGCGCGGCGCCCGTGAGCGCGATCGGGTCCGTCGCGCTGACTCCGAAGAGGAGGCTCGAGACGAGACGCCCCGCGACGAGCGCGGCGACCCCTCCCGCCAGGATGCCCGCGCCACCCAGCAGCGCGGACTGGCGCAGCACGAGCCCGAGGACCTGCGCCGGTCGCGCGCCGATGGCGACCCGGATGCCGATCTCGCGCGTGCGCTGCCCGACCGTGAACGCGACGAGGGCGTAGAGCCCGACGCTCGAGAGGACGAGCCCGAGGATCCCGAGCGCCGACGTCACAGTTCCCGCCATCCGCTGGGGCAGGAACGAAACGGCAATGAAGTCCGAGAGGAGCATCGGATCCTGAAACGGGAGGTCGGGGTCGAGGCTGCGCACGAGGTCCCGGAGCGGCGCCGCCGGGTTCGCGCCCGGCTCCGTGCGAAGCAGCAGCGTCATGCGCCGGCTGGGGTTCTGCGCGAGCGGAACCGTCACGTAGGGTCGCGGCTCTTCCATCAGGCTCTTGTACTTCCCGGCCCTCGCGACCCCGATCACCTCCACGGCGTGGCCCTCCACGAGGAAGCGCCGTCCGAGGGCGCTTTCTCCGGGCCAGAAGCGCGAGGCGAACGTCTCGTTGACGACGGCGACGCGCGGCGCGGACGCGTCGTCGGTGAGGCGGAAGTCGCGGCCCGAAAGGAGCGGGATGCGGAGCGTCCCGAAGGAGCCCGGTGACGCCGTGCCGAGAAAAACCTCGAACCCCTCGCGGTCGGGTGCCGTGAATCCTTCCACTTCGACCCGGCCCGTCCTCGGTCCGAATCCGCCGAGGGGGACGTTCCTCACGAAGGCCGCAGACGTCACGCCCGGGAGGGCAGCCGCCCGCGCGAGGAGGTCGCGCTGGAGCCCTTCCGCGCTCGCCATGCCGCGTCCCACGAGCCCGAAGTCGATCGATGCCATGCGGACGCCCGTCGCGTCGAATCCGGCGTCGGCCTTGCGGATGCGGTCGATGGACTTCACCAGCAGTCCCGCGGCCACGAGGAGCAGCATCGTGGCGGCCACCTGCGCCACGACGAAGAGACTCCGCGCGCCGACGAGCGCGGGCCGAGGTCCGTTTCGTCCCTCCTTCAGCGCGGGGACGAGGTCCACGCGGGTCGCGCGGAGTGCGGGAAGGAGACCGAAGACGAGGCCCGTGACGGTCGTCGCGAGCACCGCCACGAGGAGCACGAACGGGTCGGGCCTGAGGTCGAGCTCGAGGGGCATCGCGTACTTCGGCGAGAACGCGAGGAGCGCGCCGCCCAACCACCACGCGAGGAAGACGCCGGGGAGGGAACCGCTTCCGAAGAGAATCACCGTCTCCGCGAGGAACTGGCGGGCGAGCGCCCCCGTCCCGGCCCCGACCC
>CAZXSG010001237.1:0-1539 GCA_964643185.1 uncultured Holophagales bacterium | reverse complement strand
GCCTTGGCCGGGATCGTTCCGCGCACAGGCAGCGGATACGAGATGCCCTCGTGCACGAACTCCGTATGGGCGCCCCAGTCGGTCGCGATGGTGGGCAGGCCGCAGGCCATGGCCTCCATGAGCGGCATGTCCCAGCCCTCGCCGCGGCCGGCGGAAACGTAACAGTCGGCCGAGCGGTAGAGCTGACCGAGCTCGTGGTACGCGAACTCCCGGTTGTAGATGAACGCGATGCGGCCGCCAGCGGGGGAGAGATCCAGGGCCTCCACCTCGCGGCGCACGCTGATCGCGCCGTTGCGGTTCATGACTTTGCAGAGGAGCACCACCGGATCGGTCCGGCGGAACGTCTGGTTGAAGACCTTGAGGAGCAGCTCGGGCTGCTTCCGCTCACCCCACTCGAAGTTCGAGAGGAACACGAAGTCGCCGTGCGGGTTCTTCCGGCTCTCGATACCGGGGTGGAAATGGTCGACGTCCACCGCGAGCGGCATCACGTGGATGGGCTTCGTGACGCCCGAGCGGCGGAAGCCGTCGAGGTTGAACCTCGTGGGCACCCAGACCTCGTCCATCGCGTTGGCTTCTGCGGCCCAGTCCTGCGGAAAGCCGTCCACCTCGAGCATCGTGTAGCCCACCTTGTAGCGGCCCACGTTGCGATGAAAGACATCGCCTTGCCCGTAGACGACGGAGACGTCGGGCTTCCGAGGCAGACCCCGTTTGCGAATCGTGTCGAGGAGATAGTCGCCGGCGTGCGGCCCCTCGGGGAACGGCCAGGGCGTCCCAGGGCCGTAGATGTAGCCGTACGACACGCGGACGCCTTCCTGGTCCAGCCCGCGCAGCAGCTCGCGGCAGCTCATCGCGTAGCCGGTTGCGGCATTCATGATCGATTGCCAGGAGATCTCGTGCCGGTAGCGCGCGTCGAGCTTCGCCTTCCAGCGGGAGCGGAACGTCTCGCGGCTCTTCGCGAAGATGCGGTCGAAGAGCTCGGGGGTGTCGGCGGTCGAGCCATGCTCGTGGTGGACGAGCGTGACGGCCCCCGCGACGAGCGTGCGGTAGCCGGCTGCCTTCGCGCGAAGGCAGTAGTCCGTGTCCTCGAAATACGACTCGTAGTCGGTCGAGAGCCCGCCGATCTTCGTCACGAGCTCGCGCTTCAGGTACGCGCAGGCGAAGACGATGCCCTCCACCTCGCGGTCCCGGGCGAACTGGTTCACGTCCTTCTCGAGGGAGCCGATCTGCTGACCCCAGCACGTGTCGGGGAGAACGTACGTTCCCGCGTGCAGCAGCCGCCCGTCGGGGAGCACGAGCCGCGCGCCGACGACGCCGACATCCGCCGCCGAGTAGGCCGTCTTCCGGAGCTCGTCGAGCCAGCCAGCCTTCGGCAGCTCGACATCGTTGTTGAGGAGCACGATATCGGTTTCGGGGTCGGCGGCGGCGATCCCGGCGTTGTTCCCGCGGACGAACCCCGGGTTCGTCGCGTTCGTCACGCCGCGGCGCCCCGGAAGCGTCGTGAGCCGCGCTGGCGCTTGGTCGGGCGAGCCTGTGCCGACC
>CAZXSG010001236.1:0-1540 GCA_964643185.1 uncultured Holophagales bacterium | reverse complement strand
GCGGGGAGCCGCAGGAAGATCGCTCCGGAAGCGATGGGGTTCGCCCGGTTGCCCGCGCGCAGGCGGAGGTCGGCGGAGAGGCCGAGCCCCGAGGCCCACACCGAGAGGATGCGCAGCGCGTCGGCCATCTCCTCGCGCACCGGCGCGAAGGGCTCCTCGCCGTTCGGGAACAGTGTGGTGAGGAGATCCTCGACGAGGGCGAGCGGCAGCGCGGAAAGGAACTCGGCGTCGGACCGCGACGGGAAGAGCCGCTCGATGAGCTCGGCCAGGTCGTCGTCGTCGGGCGGATCGGGCAGGACCCCGCGCACGATGCGGCTGCCCAGCTCGGCGAAGAACCGGAACTGGCGGGGCAGGCCCGTCTCGGCGAAGAGAGTCCGGCAGTGGGTCTCCCGCAGCACGCTCCGGATCACGTCGGCCAGGAACGCCGCGTGATCGGGAGACGCGCGGAGGATTGCGACGAGCGCCTCGAGCCCCGGCCGTCCCTCGTGAGTGACCCAGTGCGCGATCGCCACGAGCCGGTCGAGCCTCTCGGGCAGCGCGAGTTCCGCGCCGTCCGCGGGAGGCTCGAGAAGCAGCGCGAGCGAGTCTGCCCGGCGGGGCGTGATCTCCTTCAGGAGGGCGCGAAGGGCGGCCATGAGGCCCGGATCATGCCGGACGGCTCTCGAGGAGCGCGCGGGCCGCCGCGCGGGCGACGTCGAGACGGGCCTCCCCGAGCCCCGAGACGAGGACGACGTTCGCCCCGGCCCCCGCCAGGACCTCGGCAAAGAGCCGGTGGAGCTCGGCCCGCGCCTCCGGGCGATCCCTCACGCCGTCCTCTTCCCAAGGCAGATCCGGCGAGCAGAGCAGATAGAGATCGGCCACGCGCGCGTGAGCGGCCTCGCGGATCCAGTCGGGGCAGGAGCCGTAGTAGTGCCGGGCGTAGACGACCGTGGAGAGGAGGTCGGTGTCGTGGATCGCGAGCCGGCTGGCCGCGCGGAGCACGGCGTCCTCCATCGCGATCTGTCCGCGGGCGATGGGAGCGACGTCGTCCGCGAGGAGCGGACCCTCGTGGCTCTCGGCGTAGAGGCGCGAGAACTCCTCGGAGAGAGGCGCCTTCAGCTCCCGTGCGAGCAGCCGGGCGAGCGAGGTCTTGCCCGCCGACTCGCCGCCGGTCACGACGAGCCGGAGCGGACGGTTCATGCGGCGGCCCCTTTCGACGAACGCAGCCAGTCGCGCAGGCCCATCGCCGCGAGGAGCGTGAAAAGGGCGTAGAGCGCGGCCGTGACGGTGAGCTTCTGAGACGCGAAGAGCCCGACGCAGACGAGGTCCACGAGGATCCACAGGATCCAGCTCTCGATGCGCTTCCGCGTCTGGAGGTACTGCGCCACCAGACTGAAAGCCGTCGTCCCGCCGTCCCACCAGGGCTGCGCGCCGTTCGCCGTGCGGGAGAGGAGCGCGACGATGGCCAGCGTTCCCGCCGCACCGAGGCCGAGGAATCCCGCGAGCCGGACGGGCGGCGTGAACGAAGGAACGAGCGGCGCGCCCGACTCTCCCCGCCGCC
>CAZXSG010001235.1:0-1543 GCA_964643185.1 uncultured Holophagales bacterium | reverse complement strand
TCGCATGCGCGGCCACGAGGAGGCCTCGGGCACGGCTTACGTGCCGAAGCAGCTCTTCGAGGAGTGGGCGAAGAAGGATCCCGTCCTGCGCTTCACGCAGTTCGTGGTGGACCAGTGTGTCCTCACGCGGGAGGAGTGCGACGCCATTCGCGCGGAGCTCAAGGCCCTCGTGGACGACGCGGCCGACGTGGCCTACGGCTCTCCCGATCCCGACTCGACGCCCGAGGAGGAGCTCTTCGACGTGTTCGCCCCGGGCTCGAACGTGGCTCCCGTGCTCGACGTGGCGCCTGCGGGCTCGCCCGAGATCCGCTACGTGGACGCGCTGAGCGACGGGCTCCGCGTCGCGATGCGGGAGGACCCGAACGTCCTCCTCATCGGACAGGACATCGCCGAGTACGGCGGCGCTTTCAAGGTGACGCAGGGGTTTCTCCAGGAGTTCGGCAAAGCCCGCGTGCGCAACACGCCCATCATCGAATCGGGCGCGCTCGGCGCGGCGCTCGGGCTCGCGCTCGAGGGTTTCAAGCCCATGGTCGAGATGCAGTTCGGCGACTTCATCTCCTGCGGCTTCAACCAGGTCGTCAACAACTTCGCCAAGCAGTACTACCGCTGGGGCGCGAAAGTGCCCGTGGTGATCCGCATCCCGTCGGGCGGCGGCGTGGGCGCGGGGCCGTTCCACTCCCAGAACGTGGAGTCGTTCTTCGCGAACGTGCCGGGCCTGAAGATCGTGGCGCCGGCGACGCCGTTCGACGCGAAGGGCCTTCTCCTCGCCGCGTTCGAGGACGGCAACCCCGTGCTCTTCCTCGAGCACAAGCTCCTCTACCGCTCGCAGAAGGGGCCCGTGCCGGAAGGGCGATATCGGGTTCCCATCGGCAAGGCGCGCGTCGCCCGCGAGGGGAGGGACGCCACGGTGATCACGTGGGGCGTGGGCGTCGTGTGGGCGCTCGAGGCCGCCGAGACGCTCTCGAAGGAGGGCGCGAACGTCGAGGTCGTGGACCTCCGCTCCCTCGTGCCCTGGGACCGGGAGACCGTCTACGCGTCGATCCGGAAGACGAGCCGCGCGCTCGTTCTCCACGAGGCGACGCTCACGGGCGGCTTCGGCGGCGAGATCGGCGCGGCGATCGCCGAGGAGACGTTCGAGTGGCTGGACGCGCCGGTCAAACGCGTCGGGGCTCTGGACACGCCGATTCCCTTCTCGAAGGCGCTCGAAGAGCGGTTCTCGCCGAAGGGCCGCCTCGTCCCCGAGCTGAGGAAGTTACTGTCGTATTGAGACCACGCCCGGGACGTTCTCGAGGAGCAGCAGGTTCCAGCGCTGCTCCGACTGCGAGATGGTGATGCGCGTGCCGTCGGGCGAGATGGCGAAGCTCTCCGTCACGAGGTCGTCGGAGAAGCCCGCCAGCTTCCGCCGCGTGGCGGCCGTGTCGGTCCCGGGCACGAAGTCCTGCGCGAAGACGCCGGTGCGGCCCTCGGCGTCGACGCCGATGAACGCGAGGGCCTTGCCGCCCGGCAGCCAGCGCATCCGCCCGAGAACCACGGACGACCCGTC
>CAZXSG010001234.1:0-1548 GCA_964643185.1 uncultured Holophagales bacterium | reverse complement strand
CCTTCGAGCTCTCCCGCAGCCTGGATGCGGGCCCTCGCGTTCTGGCAGAAGAAGGGCCCGGCGCTCTCGCAGTGGGGCGGCGAGCTCGCGGCCCATCTCCAGAAGCAACCCTACGACCGCCTCGCAGCCCGCGTCGTGCTGCGCAGCCTGGCGCCCGCGCCCGAAAGCTCCGTCGCGCCCGCGCTCCTCGCGCTCCAGGCATCCGACGAGGTCGGCTCGTTCCGCATCGCGCGGTTCGAGCTGGCCCGCTCACCGCGCGCCGGAAAGAACGCGCTGAACGGCGGGACGCCTCGTGCCCGGGCACTCGCACAGAGGAGCTATCCGAGAGCCGAGATCGACGCGCTCCTGGCCGACACCGCGCGCATCGGGGCCGGCTCCGGCGATTCCGCGCTCGTCAGCGCGTCTCTCGCGCAGCTCGAAGAACGCAAAGCCCTCGTCCCGGGGCCGCTCCGCGAGGAGCTGCAAGCCCTGCGCGCGCGCTTCGCGGCGCCGGCCGCCGGGATCGCGCCTCCGGGCCTCAGACCCCGGGACCTCACCTGGGCCCTCTATTCCCGCGTCCTTTCCGTGGAGAAGGTGCCGTGAAGACAACCCTCGCCCTCAGCCTCTTCCTCTTTGCCCTGCCGGCGGCTCAGCTCCTGGCCCAGACCGAGCCACCGCTGCCGCTACCCGACGCGCCCGTGCAGCTCGTGATCGCCGATCCCGCCGCGGCCGACCGCGCGCTGACGGGCGGATTCCGAAAGGCGCTGACCGGCACGCTCGAGGAGACCGACCCCGTGGCCGCCGCGCTGCACCGCACGCGCGTGGGCAGCAAGCTCGCCTCGCAGTGGGAGCTCTTCACCGCCGACCTCTCGCTCTCGTGGAAGGACCTCATGGCCACGCGCCCCACGTCGATCGGCTTCGCGATCCTCGCGGCCGGTGATCTCGAGGCCGTGCTCGCGCTGCGCACGCCGCTTGCCGCGCTGCCGATTCCCCTTCCGCCCGGCAAGGCGTTCGACCACCGCGGCGTCGCGTGCCACAGCGTGTCGCGGGGTGCGGGCGACGAGCGCACGCAGGACCGCCGGATCGGTCTCGCCTGGACGAAGACGGGCGGCACGCTCCTTCTCGCGACGAGCGAGCGGGCTCTCAAGCTCGCCGTCGACAAGGCGCTCGCGAACGCCGGTGTGCAGCCGTTCCTGCCCGGCCTCGCCTCGCTGCGGCTCGACCTCGACGCTCTGCGCAAGGACCTCTACTTCCGTCGCGAGTTCCTGTTTGCCGAAGGCAGCACGGGTCCCGAGACGGGCGTCCTCCTCGCCGCGCTCCGCGACGAGGCTCCCGGCCTGGTCGAGGTGCGCGAAGGAGCCGCAACCGCTCCGGCAATGCCTGCCCCCCGCTGGGCCACCGCGGGACGCGGACTCGCCGCAGCGGGCTGGGAAACCGACGGCGCACGCCTCTTCACCGCGCTCCGCCGCGGCCTCCTCGAAACCGTGCCGTCGCTCGAGAGCCGGCCCCTGCAGCCGCCCAAGCCGCTGCCCCGGCCCAACGCCCCGCCACCCCAACGCCACCCCGTGG
>CAZXSG010001233.1:0-1548 GCA_964643185.1 uncultured Holophagales bacterium | reverse complement strand
CTCCGCGGCGTTCACAGTGTGTCGTTCCTGATCGCGTGCGGCCGCTGCTCCTCGCCGCGGGCCGCTGGGGCCGTGACGAGATCTCGCGGGACGCGCTGCTCGCGGGTCTCGGCCGTCCCGGAGGATCGGGCGAGGCTGGCGAGGCCTCGCCTTCGCGGGGACTCCACACCCGCCTTTCGTGGACCCGGTTCCACGACGTCGTCTCGCGGCACGCCGCGGCGCTCACGTTCTCGCCGCCCCTTCCCGTGCCGGAGGCGCGCCGCGAGGTGGCCCACGCGTCGGACCGCTTCCTCGAGATCCTCCGGATGTTCGAAGAGGACCGCCTCGGAACGCCGCTTCCCACGTGGGAAGCCCACGTGCGCGCCGTGGCGCGGCGCTTCCCCGCGCCGTCTTTGCCGCTCTTCGCCGGTCTCTCGGACGAGGACGGCCCGGTCTCGCGCCGCGCGGCGCGAAGGTGGCCGCTCGCCGAGCGACTCGCGCCTGCCGTGGCCTCGCTCCTCGACTGGGACCCCACGGGCTTCGCGCTCGTGCCGGCGCTCCTGGATCTCCCCGAGGGGACCTCTCGCGAGGAGCAGCGCCGGCGCGCCGTGGAGCTCGCGGCGCGCGTGTGAAAGGCTGGGCGCGCTGAATCTGTTCAGCCCTCCGGGCAGGGAGACGCCTCCGGCGCGCTAGACTTCGAGGCAGACATGCATTCCTCATATCGCGCGGCCTTCAATGCGGCCTTCACGGACGAGCTCTTTTCGAAATACGTCGCCGATCTGCAGGGCCGCCTCTCGGCCGAGTCGGGGTTCCGCCTCGCCGAGACCCCGGTCTTCCTCACCGAGGAGCTCACGTCGCGCATCACGAACGCGGCGCGCGAGATCTACGAGCAGCTCGCCCGCCCCGAGGCGATCGCGCGCATGAAGTCCGCGATTCCGGAGCGATGGAACACGGCGGGGATGGACGCGTTGCCGCAGCTCACGCAGGTGGATCTCGCGATCGTGCGCGAGAAGGACGGTTCCCTCGGTCCGCGGCTCATCGAGCTGCAGGGCTTCCCATCGCTCTCGTGCTTCGAGGTCGTCCAGGCACGCGCGTGGTCCGACGCGCTCGCCGGAATTCCGAGTTTGCCGGCGGGGCCCTGGAGCCCTTATTTCAGCGGCCTCGACGAGCAGAGCTTCCTCGCGCTCCTCCGCAAGGTCATCGTGGCCGACGAGGATCCGGAGGAGGTCATCCTCATGGACCTCTGGCCCGAGAAGCAGAAGACGTGGGTGGACTTCTCCGCCACGAAGCTGCTGTTCGGCGTCGACTCCGTGTGCCCCACGACGCTCGAGAAGGAAGGGCGGGCTCTCTTCCGCCGGAAATACGGCCGCCGGATCCGCGTGAAGCGCATCTACAACCGCGTGGTCTTCGACGAGCTCATCCAGCGGGACGTCACGCTGCCCTTCGACTACCGCGAGGAGCTCGACGTCACCTGGGCGCCGCATCCGAACGGTTCTTGACCTGGTCCAAGGACTCCCCGCCGCTCCCCCGCCCCCCCGCCGTTCCGAAGGCCCGCTAACTCTCCGGAAA
>CAZXSG010001232.1:0-1551 GCA_964643185.1 uncultured Holophagales bacterium | reverse complement strand
CCGCCGAGCTGGACGCCGTTTCGGATCCCGCCCGCTTCGTGGGCCGCGCGCCGGAGCAGGTCGACGCGTTCCTGGACATCGAGATCGAGCCGATCCTCGCGAGCGACCGCGTCTCGGCCGGTGGGCTCTCGGCCGAGGTCAGAGTCTGAATTTTTTCTCGGGGTTTCTCGATCCCCCGAACCCCCACCGGAGAGGAGTGTGCGCGTTCATCGTCGGGGCGTTGATCCTCTCCGCCTGTGCGAGCACCACACCGCGGGCCGCGACAGTCGTGCCACCCGTCGGAAGCGTCGAGCGGGGCAATGCGAGCTGGTATGGCGAGGAGTTCGCCAACCGGCCGACGGCGAACGGCGAGATCTTCATTCCTTCGAAGCTCACCGCGGCGCACCGCACGCTCCCGCTCGGCACGGTCGCCGACGTCACCAACGAGAGGAACGGCAGAACGGTGCGCGTGCGCGTCAACGACCGCGGCCCGTTCATCGCGGGACGGGTGTTGGATCTCTCCAAGGGCGCCGCCGAGGAGCTGGACGCCGTTCGCGCGGGCGTCGTTCCGGTGTCGATCGCGATCGTCAGCCTCGGCGACAACAAGTACCGGCGGGAGGCCCCTCCAGGCACCGACGAGGACCCCACCGCATCCACGTGGGCCGTGCAGGCCGGCGCGTTCGGCAGCGAGGAGAACGCGGTCGCGTTCCGGGCGCGGCTTGCCGACGCGGGCTACCCGAACCCCTGGATCGAGGAGTACCAAGGCCTCCGGCGCGTCAAGTTCGGCCCGTACGCGGGTCGTGCCAAGGCCGAGGAGGCGCGCGATTCCCTCGACGCACTGGGCCTCGCCGGCGTTCTCGTCGCGTACCGCTGAGTCCACCCTTCAGGAGGGACCGCGCTCCTTCCACGCGATCGCGACCTTCCGCGTCGCGATGTCGACGGCCACGTACAGCACGGCCGAGACCCCACACGCGACGGCGAGCGGGGTGACGCCCACCGTCATGACGAGCCGGAACACCCAGAAGACCTCCGCGAGGAGGAAGCAGGCCAGGGTCGCGAGGCCTCCCCAGAGCCCGACCGTCTGGAAGGCGTGGACGCTCAGCCAGGCGTGCACGCCGAGCGCCGCGAGCGACGACGTGAACCGGAGCAGGAGCACCAGCCCCGGCCGCCGTTCCAGCTCTCCGAGTAGGCCGGAATGGACCGTCCTGCTCGTGTCGTCACGGCCCAGCGATCCGAAGAGCACCTCCAGGAAGAGGCGGAGCTTCGAGCGCTTCGCGATTCGGCGCAGGAACTCCTCACCCTCCGCAGCACGCCGTGCATTCGAGGCTGCGTCGGGCAGCCCGGCCGCCACGCGGACCTCCTCACGGAGCGCCTCGGGCACGTCCCGCAGCGCCCAGGGGGAGTCCTTCACCGAAGCGACGCCGAGCGCCACGGTCATCCGGTCCTCAGGCACGTAGCGGAGGTTCGAGGAGTTGTGCGTCACCGCGAGGAGCAGCAGCTCGTCCGTGAGGTGCTCGCGCGGCACGGCCTCGATCGCGTACGTGTGCTCATCCGCGAGGAGGGCGGTGCGAC
>CAZXSG010001231.1:0-1555 GCA_964643185.1 uncultured Holophagales bacterium | reverse complement strand
GGCCCGTGGGGGGCGGGGCGGGCCGGAGGGCCGACGCGCCGGGGGGGGTGGATGCCGGGAGCACGGCGGCGGGCCGGCTTGCGTCGTCGCCGAAGTCGAAGCCCTGTTCGGGATCGTCGGCCAGGATGTAGGCCGACTGGCGCGCCGCGAGCGTCGGGGGGCTCTCGAAGCTCCGGATCTTGGCGATGGCGGCCCCGAGCTCCTTGGGCTCTCGCGCAGGGAGGCGCCCGATGCTCGTGCGCGGGAGAAGGTGGTCGCCCTCGACGATCAGGTGGTCCGCCGGGAAGAGCCCGTGCGGGGTGCCGGTCATGAGCGGCGGCACGTGGTTCGCGCCGAAGCCCTTGAGGTTCCGGTAATCGTAGTGACCGGCGCCCGCGAGGAGCACGTAACGCGGCTTCTGCTTCCAGGACGAACGCGCGTACGAAACGAACGTGCGCAGCGAGGCGGGATCGGGAATGCCGAAGGAGAACGCGTCCGCCACGTCCTCGAACGTCACGAGGCGTGTCGCGAGACCCTGGCCTGCGCGGTGGGAGGACAGCTCCTGCGCCTGTTCACGCATCGCGTCGGACGTGATGACGACCCACTCCGCGGAGAGGTCCTGGGTGGACAGGCCGGAATCACAGCGGGCCCGCGTGGAGGCGGGGACGCCGGGCGCCGCGACGGCCAGGAACTTCGTTCTCGAGGGCAGCGCGGCCGAGAACGAGACGCCCGAGGCCGAGGGCGTTGCGCCGGTCACGCGGCGCGGCGCGGCCGGGTTCGTGATGTCGTAGAGGGAGACGGAGCCCCCGGAGAGCCCGGTCACGGCGACGGTGCGGGAGGCCGTGGGATCGACCCAGAACGCGAGCTGGCCCGCGCCGTTCGCGTCGAAGGTGCGAGGGTAGGTGACGTCGAAGGAATCGAGGTACACGACCGCCGAGGCCGTGCCCTGAGGGGTGACGAGCGAGGTCAGCTCGACGCGGTTCGTGCCGGCGACGAGGACGCCGGGCGACACGGGGAACGAGGCCCGCTTCGGGGCGATGCCTTCGAACACCACGTCGCCGAGCGTGACCCCGTTGAGCGCGACGCGCACCGCGTGCTCGCCCGCCTGACCGGCCGTCGTCGCGCCGTGGAGGAGGACCTCGAGGCTGGCGGCACCCGCGGAGGCTGCGGGCACGGTCAGGTCGAACGTCTTCTTGCCCAGGGACGGATCCCCGGCGAGCAGGTAGTCCCAGAACCAGTAGTCCGAGGCCGGGTCGAGCGGGAGCACTGTAGCGGCGAGAGCATCCGTCTCGGCATGGACCGAATCGGAGAAGGCCGGAAGGGCGGCGCCCGAGGGCGGAGCCACCGAGGTCGAGGTCATCATCTGGCCCTTGGCCACAGACAGCCAGTAGACGTTCTTCGTGGTGAAGAGGCTGTCGATCGCCTCGGCGTGGAAATAGAGCCTGGCGCCGTCGGAGGTCCAGGGAATCTCGCGGCCGAGGTTCGTGAGAGAGAACGCGCTGCCCAGGAGATACGTGCGCAGCATGTGCGCCGAAACGCCCAGCTCGGACGCCAGCACGCTGCCGTCGATGACGTG
>CAZXSG010001230.1:0-1556 GCA_964643185.1 uncultured Holophagales bacterium | reverse complement strand
CGCCGAGATCAACGCCCGCCTCGCGACCACGGTGATCCTCACCACGCACGACCTCGACGACATCGAGCAGCTCTGCAAGCGAGTTGTGCTGATCGACCGCGGCGTCGTGTTGTACGACGGCAGCCTCACGGGCCTCCGCGACCAGCACCTCCCCGAGGCGCGGGTCGTGTTCGATCTGCGCGAAGCGCCCGAGGGGAGCCCCCTGCCGGAGATCCGCGGAACGCGCCTGGAGAGGCTCTCGGCACAGCGCTTCCGCATCGTCGTCGACAAGCGCGAGACCTCGACGGCCGAGGTGATCCGCGAGGTCGTGAACCGCATCGCGATCCTCGACCTCTCGATCTCCGAACCCGATATCGAGGAGGTCGTCGCACGCATCTACAGGGAGAACGCTGCCCTCAGGAAAAGCGAGGACGGCGGCGCGTGATCCGGCCTTACGTGGCGTTCGCGCGGACGGCGTTCCTCAACCTCCTCGCCTACCGGGCCCGCTACTTCGTGGGCATCCTCACGTACGTCTTCAACGTCACCGTCTGGTACTACATCTGGAGGGCGCTCTTCTCGGAAGGCGGAGCGGAACGCCTCGGCGGGTTCACGTTTCCCCAGATGCTCACGTACGTGGCGACGGGCTGGATCCTGCGGAGCTTCTACTTCAACGAGGTGGACCGGGACATCGCGAACCAGGTGACCGAGGGGCGCCTCGCGATGCAGCTCATCAAGCCCGTGGACTTCCAGCTCCTCACGCTCTCGCAGGCCCTCGGCGAGAGCGTCTTCCGTGGCGCCCTCTTCGCGGGGCCGATCGCGCTCGTCCTGCTCCTCGTGTTTCCGCTTCTCCCTCCGGCGTCGTTCGAGGCGGCCGCGCTCTTCGTGTTCTCGGGCGTCCTCTCGGCGCTCCTGGTGGCGACGCTCAATTTCTGCGTGGGGCTCATCGCGATCCGTACGAAATCGATATTGGGTTTCCTCCGCGCGAAGTACCTCGTGCTGGAGCTGCTCTCGGGGCTCCTCATCCCGCCGTCGTTCTTTCCCGAGTGGATGAGGCCGATTCTCGCGTGGCTGCCCTTTCCGCACATGAACTACACGCCGGGGCGCATCTACCTCGGCCTCGTCACGGGACGCGAGGCCTTTCTCGCGCTCGGGACGCAGGCCGCGTGGGTCGTGATCCTGTTCCTCCTGGGACGGCTCCTCTGGGCGACGAGCCAGAAGCGCATCGTCCTGCAGGGAGGCTGACGTGGACAGCGCACGGTTCCACGCCAGGCTCCTCGCTCTCTACTTCGCTCAGTACGCCAAGGCGCGTCTCGCCTACCGGGCCGACTTCCTCACGGCGGTGTTCACCAGCTTCGCGGGCACGGCCGCGTCCCTCGCGGTCGTGCTCATCCTCTTCTCGCGCTTTCCGCACCTCAAGGGTTTCTCGTATCCCGAGGTCGTCTTCCTGTACGGCTTCTCGCTCATTCCGTTCGGGCTGTTCAACATTCTCTCGGTCAACCTCTACCAGTTCGCCGAGCGGTACCTCGTGGAGGGGCGCTTCGACCGCATCCTGCTCAGGCCCGTCCACCCCGTGTTCC
>CAZXSG010001229.1:0-1558 GCA_964643185.1 uncultured Holophagales bacterium | reverse complement strand
GGATCCGCCCCGCGCGCCCGCCCTACGGCGAGGGCTACGACCGCGGAGCGGACATCCTGTCGTACGACCTGTCCTTCCGTCTCGATCCCGCGGTGCGCCAGCTCGAGGGCACGGCCGTGCTCCGGGTTTCGGCCGTCGCCGCGGGGACCCGCGCGTTGTCGCTCGACTTCAGCGACGCGTACACGCTCCTCGACGTGAAGGTGCGCGGCGCCTCCGTGACGGCCTCGCGGACGACGAACCTCGTCACCGTGCCGTTCGACCCGCCCCTCTCATCCGAGGAGCGCGCCACGATCGCAATCTCCTATCGCGGCGTACCCCCAACGGGCGGCTCCCTCACGTTCTGGACCCACGCGCGGGGCTATGCCGCGACGAGCCTCTCGGAGCCGTTCGGCGCCCGCACGCTCTTCCCATGCGTGGACGACCCGTCCGACCGCGCGATGGTGACGGTGCACGCCACGGTTCCCGCGGGCTACGTGGCGGCGTCCGCCGGGCTGGTCACCGAGACCCCCGGTGAGAACGGCGAGCGCACGTTCACGTGGAAGCTGCCGCAGTCGATCCCGACGTACCTCGTGTCCCTCAACGTGGCGCCCTACGTGACGCTCGAGGACACGTTCACGAGCAGCACGGGCGTCACGATGCCCATCACGTCGTACTTCCTCCCCCAGTCCCGCGACCTGAACATCGCGCGGCACGCCGGCTTCCGCCAGCACTTGAGCGTCCTCTCCGAGCTCTTCGGCGATTACCCGTACCTCGACACGAAGTACGGCATCGTGGAATCGCATTTCTCGGGAGGCATGGAGCACCCGTCGATGACCTCGATCGGGTCGATGCTTCTCCTCGACCCGAACCGCAACCTCACGAACCTCCTCGTGCACGAGCTGGGACACCAGTGGTGGGGCGATCAGGTCACGATGCGCACCTGGGACGACATCTTCCTGAACGAGGGCTTCGCGACGTATTCCGAGGTGCTCTACCAGGAGCGAGTCACCGGCGACCCCGCGGGCGCGCGGCTCACCCGGGCCTACGACGACGGGCTCTACAACGGGGCGCTCGGGAGGAGCGTCGTCGCGTCGGCCACGAATCCGTTCCAGTACTCGGGAGCGATCTACAACAAGGGCGGCTTCTCACTTCACATGCTGCGCAAGGTCGTCGGTGACGAGGCCTTCTTCAGGACGCTTCGGCTCTACTCCGAGAGGCATCGGAACGGCAGCGCCTCGAGGAAGGACCTGCGCGCGGCCTTCGAGGAGATCTCGGGGCTCGATCTCAAGCAGCACTTCGACCAGTGGATCGAGACGCCCTTCCGGGTCGTCCTGAGAGCCACCTATCGCGCGAGCGCGTCCCTCGACACGCTTTCGGTCACGGTCACCCAGACCCAGACGCATGCCATCGTGCACCCCGTGGGCGCCGCCTCCGACCGCAACCACTACGTGACGCCTCTCCGCGTCCTCGTGCGGTTCGGCGACGGCAGCCAGCGCGAGGTCGTCGTCGACGTCACAGAGCGCACCCACAAGATCGCCCGACAGCTCCCAGAGCGTAGGACGGGCGCCTTAAGCCCTAC
>CAZXSG010001228.1:0-1562 GCA_964643185.1 uncultured Holophagales bacterium | reverse complement strand
CCTCGAGCGCCTCGAACGTGAGGAGGTCGGCGCGGAAGCCGGGCGCGATCGCGCCGCGGTCGCGGAAGCCGTAGTGGCGGGCGCAGCTCCAGGAGGCGAGGCGGATCGCGATCACGGGGTCCAGCCCCGCGGCGATGGCGCGCCGCACGTGATGGTCGAGGTGGCCGTGCGTCAGGAGATCCCAGGGGTGCCGGTCATCGGTCGCGAACGCGAAGCGCTCGCTGTTCTCCCGCGTCACGAGCGGCAGGAGCTCGTCGAGATTCTTGGCCGCGGTGCCCTCGCGGATCCAGATGTCCATCCCGCGGCGGACCTTCTCGAGCGCCTCGCCCCGCGAGAGGCACTCGTGGTCGCTCGTCATGCCCGCGCCGATGTAGGCGTTGAGGTCCTTTCCCGAGAGGAGCGGCGAGTGCCCGTCGATGGGCACGCCGCGGCGCCGGGCCTCTTCGACCTTCGCGCGGACGCCGCGATCGCCGAAAAGGAATCCCGGCACGTTCATGAGCTCGGCGAGGCCGAGGACGTTCGGCTCGTCCCAGAGAGCCGCGAGGTCTTCGGCACCGAGGCTCGCTCCCGCCGTTTCCAGGTGCGTCGAGGGCACGCAGGAGGGCAGCATGACCAGGATCTCCACCGGGAGATCCCGTGCGCCGGCGAGGAAGTCGCGGATGCCCTGGACGCCGCGCACGTTGGCGATCTCGTGCGGATCGGTGACCACCGCCGCCGTCCCGTGCGCGGCCGCGAGCCGCGCGAACGTGCGGGGCGTCGTCATGGTCGACTCGATGTGGAGGTGCGCGTCCCAGAGCCCGGGCGCGAGGAACGCGCCCCGGAGGTCGATCTCGTTCTCCGGGCTGGCGGCGCGGTAGTCGCCGAAGCCCAGGATGCGGTCGCCCGCGACGCCCACGTTCTCCTCGTGGATCTCGCCGGTGAGGACGTTGACCACCCGGGCGTTCCTGAAGACGAGGTCGGCGGGCACCACCCCGCGTGCGGCGTCGACGAACCGGTCGAGGTCGAAGAAGCTCTTCATGTGCGGAAGAGTAGCGCTCGCCCCGCGGCGTCGCGGGATTCCCTCCGTTCTCCATGAGGCGCTGTTAACGTCCCCGGATGCACCCGAGATCCGCGTCCGGCCTGCTGCTCGCACTCTCCCTCACCGCGCGCCCTGTCCTCGCGCAGGACTTCGACACGGAGCTGGGCCTCTCGATCGGGTTCGACCGGGCCTCTTCGACACGCACCGACGTCGTCGTGAGCGGGACGTCCCTTCCCGGCTTCTCGTACCGGGGGGACACGCAGTCGCGGGGGGGCGAGGTCGCCGCAACGCGCCATCTCACGCCGGTCGCCGACGACGGAACCTCTCCGTACGGGCTCCTCCCGTACCTTTCGCGTTCGAGCACCATCTCGGTGCGCGCCGGGCTCTTCGGGCTCTCGAACGACTCCGAGGGATTGAGCCAGGGGCCCGTCACGAGCCTCACGTCGACGCTCCCGGGGAGCGGACATGCGGCTTCCGGCGGGGCGTCCGCTTCGATCTTCCCCGATCGGTCGACCAGCCTTCTCCGCGGGCCGGCCCTCGTTTC
>CAZXSG010001227.1:0-1567 GCA_964643185.1 uncultured Holophagales bacterium | reverse complement strand
GGTTGACTTGGGGGGGGAAGTGCGTGATAGCGGCCTGCGGAGGCGCCATGGGGGGGAGCGCCGCGGCCCCCGGGCGAACAACCGGGTTGGCGTCGGCCAGGAGGGGCAGGATCTCGTCGGTGTAGTCGGTCTTCGCGAGGGCGAGGAGCCGTTTGAGAGTCGCGAAGGCCGCCTCGGCGATGCGTGCGCCTCCGGATCGCGCGACCTGGAGAACGGCAGGAATGAGGTTCTCGCTGGGGTTCTTCTCGAGGACCCCGAGCGCTCCCAGCCGGAGCTCTTCGTTCTCGTCGGAGAGGAGCGGCATCACGAGGCCCGCGACGCGTTCCCCGGGGCCTTTGTATCCGCCCTCCGAGAGGGCCTTGAGCGCCCGGGCCCGGAGCTGCGGACCGCCGTCCATCAAGGCCCGGCGGAAGACACGGTAGGACACCTCGGGCGCGAGCTCCTTGGCGAAGTCGAGGCAGGCCACGAGCGCGAAGTCGTCGCCGCTCTCGGAGAGCTCCGTCACGACCCGGGGGAAATCGGCTCCCGAAAGTTCCTGGATGAAGCGCTGCACGCCGCGCCGCTGCGCTTCCGACCGCGTCCTGAGGAGGGGTATCAGCGAGGCCAGCGCCGCTTTCTGGTCGGGGAGCTTCTTCAGGAGGGTCATCGCCGCCTGCCGCAGCTCCGGAGCCGGGTCGGCCGCGGCCCAGGCCACGTGCTCGGGCTCGTATTCCGTCAGGGCGCTGAACTTGTCGACGAGGGCCTTGCGCTGCCCGTCGCTCGCGAACTGCTTGGCCTTGAGCTGGGTGACGACCTGGGGCTCGTTGTGAAGACGTTCCCTGAGCTTGTCGAGTACCACGGAGGCCTCCTTCGCACGGCAGGGGGATCGCGCTATCCTAAACGAAGAACCGCAGCCGATTCGTGTTACGAAAGGTGACGCTCTGCCGGGAGAAACACCCTCCGTCCGGCAGGCTTCAGGAGCCGAAGATGTTGATTCGAAGGTACTTGACCTGCCGCGTGCCGTTACGGCACGACCCTCGCATAGATGGAGTCGCCATGATTGGATTCGCCACCCGACCACTCCGCGCGACCGGGCGCAGGGGCTTCACGCTCATCGAGCTCCTCATCACGGTGGCGATCCTCGCGATGATCGCCCTCGTCGGCATGACCGAGGTGGTGAAGGCGTTCAAGAAGCAGAGGCTCGTCGCCACGGTGCAGAACGTCGAGACGTTCGCGCGCCGTGCCTACCAGCTCATGCAGGAGCGCAACTCGGTCCAGTTCCTCTACCTGGCTCCCTATAACGCCACCCTCAAGGGAACGCCGCTCCTCATCGTCGAGGATCGCGCCCCGTTCAACGGCTTCCCCGACAAGACGACCGAAGTCGACGTGACCGTCGCCGGCACGGCTGACCCCGACGGCGTCGTCCGCCAGCGCATGTACCTCATCGGAACCGGCGCGGACGGCGACATCTCGCTGTCCTTCAGCGATGAAGACGAGGTCCAGAGCGTCAATTGGTCCTACTTCGATGGAAGCAACCCGCCCGCGGCGACGGGCCCCACGTCGACGGTACGACCGATCGCGACAGCAC
>CAZXSG010001226.1:0-1570 GCA_964643185.1 uncultured Holophagales bacterium | reverse complement strand
GGGGGGGGGCCGAAGGGGGGGGGCGGGCCGGCCCGGGAAGGGGGGGCGGGGTGCCGGGGAAGCCGGTCCCCAGGGTCGAGGGCCAAGGGCACGCGGGACTCGGGGCGGGGCGTGAAGTCCGCGAGGCCCGCGAGGTGGCAGCCCACGCGGCCCACCGAGAGGCCCGCGCAGAGCGGGAGCACGAGCCTCCCGCCGGTCGAGCCCACGACGCCGTGCCGCCTCTTCCAGGTCTCGACCCCGAGGATCCCGCCCACGAACGCGCCGAAGACGCTCCGCGCGATCCCGGGTTGCCCGGAGAGAAAGAGGTTGAGCGTCCCGAACGCGAACGCGAGGACGGCGGCCGGCACGATGAGCCAGAGGAGGTACTCCCGCGGCGCGGGCGGAGGGGGCGGAAACCTCGGGGCCGTGAGCTTCAGGACTCCGGCGGCCAGCGCCGCGGCAAGGAGGTCGAAGAGCTGGTGCGTAGCCCCGGAGGGGGAGAGCCACGAGAGAAGGTCCTGGAGCACGGGCTATGGCGATCTCTGCAGCATGCGCGAGAGGACGAAGGCTCCGAAGACGAACGTCGCGAAAGCCGGGACGCCGCACGCAAGGGCCAAAACCGGCGAAGGCGGGAACACGAAGACCACGGACAACGCTCCGAGGCCTCCGAGTGTCGTCAACAAAGCGAGCGCTCCGAACGTCGCGGCCCGCGCCTTCGAGCGGAAGGGAGGAAGCTGAAGGTCGTCGTCCAGGTCGCGGCTTGCCCAGAGGAAAAAGCACCCGACGGCAAGGAACACGAGACTGATGAGGAGCAGCTCGGGGACTCCGAGTTCGGTAAAGAGGAACATGACGTTCGACACGGTGCAGAGTCCGCCCCCGACGAGGAAGAGCCCGCCGGCCAGGACGAGCACCCCAGTGAGCAGGCGTCGCCACACCGGAGAACGCTCTTCACCCTTCGAACCGCCGTCGAGAAGCATGGCAAACGGTAACTCATGCGCGAACACGTTTGCCGCACGCCCCGAACCCGCGAGAATCCCCCCATGACGAACCCGCCACCGGAAGCGCCGCTCGTCGCGGTGATCATGGGATCCACGTCCGACTGGGACACGATGAAGCACACGGCCGACCTTCTCGCCGAGTTCGGCGTGCCGCACGAAACGAAGGTCGTCTCGGCCCACCGCACACCTCGCTTCATGGCCGAATACGCCGCGAGCGCCGAGACGCGGGGCTTCGAGGTGATCGTCGCGGGCGCGGGCGGCGCGGCCCACCTCCCCGGCATGGTCGCGGCCCACACCGTGCTCCCCGTGCTCGGCGTGCCCATCGAGAGCGCGGCGCTCAAGGGCATGGACTCCCTGCTCTCGATCGTGCAGATGCCCGCGGGGGTGCCGGTGGCGACGGTCGCGGTGGGCAACGCCCGCAACGCCGGCCTGCTCGCCGTACGCATCCTGGCCGCCGGCGACCCGGAGCTCCAGCAGAAGATGACCGACTTCCAGGCCACCCTGCGCGACACGGCGCAGGAGAAGGGCAAGGTCGTCCGCGACTCCACGACCGGCGCCCGCCGGACCGGGTTCTAGGCGCCTTCGCGGGGCGT
>CAZXSG010001225.1:0-1570 GCA_964643185.1 uncultured Holophagales bacterium | reverse complement strand
CCCGGCGGGGTCGACGAGACCCGCCCGGGCGACCCGGCCCGGGTACGGCAACGGCATGGCAACCCCGGCCGGCCGCGGGGACCGTCGGCAGCGCTTCAGCCTCTACGCCGGGATGGACCGCGTCGGCCCGGGCCCCTTCCGGGAGAAATGGCGGGAGAAGCAGGCCGAATCGATCCTCACGATCGCGGCGCCCGCGCACCCCGCGAAGGGCAAGAAGGGACAGGAGACGGACGCGGCCGCTGAAGACGCCGCGAACTACCTCGACGCTCTCTTCCGGCCGCACCTCCGGACGCTTTGGAGCCTCAACGCCACCCGCCACGAGTACGGCATCGCCGGGGCTCTGATCCGGTGGGACGTCGGCGCTGCCGAGAACGGGCGCGACCTCATCGGCGAGTTGAAGGAGCTTCGGCCCTGGCACTTCCGTTGGGACAAGGCCACGAAGCAGTGGCTGTTCCTCCCCGACGCGAAGAAGTTCGACGGGATCCCGGTCAAGACCCTCGTCGAGATGGGACTTCTCCTCTTCTGGGAGTTGAGCCCCGGCTCGCACATCGACCAGAGGGGCCTCGCGTTCCAAACGATCATCCCGTTCTTCCTCTCGCAGAAGGGCTGGCGCTGGTGGGCGCGATTCGTCGAGATGCTCGGCATTCCCCCACGCATCGCGAAGTACAAGGACCCGAAAGACATCCCGATCCTGGAGAAGATGTGCCAGAACGCTGCCGCGGCGCAGTGGGCCGTCATCAAGGACACGTCCTCCTTCGAGTTCCTCGCGAAGGCCACGTCCTCGCAGGGCACGGACACGCACGAGCGGTTCGTCCGCTACGCCCAGGAGATGTACTCGCTCGTCTACCTCGGACACGGGCAGGGCTCCTCCGTCGAGGCGGGCGCTGGCTCCGTGCAGTCCTCGGCGAAAGCCTCGGAGGACGCGCGAGCGATCGTCAACGGGCGCCTGTCCCTCCTGGCCGCGGACCTGAAGGTCCTCGGCGGCTCCGCGCTCTCGCGGAACGTGAAGGGCGTCTCAAGGACCGCCGCCGCCGTCGAGATCACGATCGCGATCCCGCAGCCGGTCAACCGCAAGGAAGAGGCGGAGATCCTCAAGACGGCGAAAGACGCGGGACTCGGAGAGGCGATCTCCACGAAGGCAGCCGTCGAGCGCATCGGACACGTCTACGTCGAGCGGGAGGACCGCGAGGAGACGGAGACGATGGGCGCTCCCGCTCCCCCGCCGATGCTCGCTCCTGGCGCGACGCCTGCTCTCCCGCCGGCCTCGGCCGAGAAGGACGAAGAGGACGAGGAGAAGGCCGCGAAGAAGAAGCTCGCGGCGCGCGTGATCGGGGACCCTCACCGGTTCGTCGCCCGCGGTGAGGGCGCTCCGCCCGACGTCTCGGCCCCCGTCGGCATCGGTGAAGAGATCGCCGCCCCCTTCCGCCAGATCATCGAGCAGGGGATCCGCGACGAAGCGCGGCCCACGGAGATCCTGGCCCGCATCCAGCACCGGATGCGCGGCAACGTCCCCGCCCCCGAGCCCGAGGACCGGCCGGCCTCCGCCCTGATGGAAGGCCTCATGCGCGGG
>CAZXSG010001224.1:0-1572 GCA_964643185.1 uncultured Holophagales bacterium | reverse complement strand
TCAGCTTGATCTGCCAGACGTTCCCGGTCGTATCGCCGCGCTCGAACACGATGCGGTCGCCCTTCGGAGACCAGCTCGGATAGCGAACGTAGCCGTTCACGCGGCCCAGGTCGGTCAGCTTCTGGACCTTTCCCGCGAGGTCGACCCAATACAGGTTCCAGAGGTCCTTCCGCATGCCCGCGAACGCGATGCGCGATCCGTCGGCCGAGAAGGAATGGGGCCACGAGAGCCCGCGTTCCGAGGTCAGGAGCCTCGGGTTCCCGCCATCGACCGGCACCACGATGACCTGGAAGTCATCACCTCTCTTGACCTGGGCCGCGACGAAGCGGCCGTCGGGGGAAAAGGCCGGGAAGCCGATCGTCTCCCGGTCGAACGTGAGCTGGCGGGGTGCGCCGCCCGGGACCCCTGCGATCCAGAGGTTGAGCGCCGAGGTTCCCGAGCGGGCGTGGAACACCAGCTCCTTGGCGTTGGGTGACGCGCGAGGTGACGAGATCTCGGGTGCTTCCACGCCGATCGGCCTCTGCGCGAGCGTCGCGATGTCGAGCGACAGAGGCACGTTGTGGCGGGTGGCCGAGGTCGTCATGAGCAGACGGTCGTTTCCCCCGAGCCAGTCGCTCACGTAGTCGGCTCCGGGATCGCTGGTGAGAACCACGGGGGTTCGCCCGTCGATCTCGATCATCCAGATGTCGGTGTTCTGCCCCGGCAGGGTGCGGCCGAACGCGACGCGCTTTCCGTCGGGCGACACGAGCGGCCAGGTGGTGCGCCCCGGACCGCTCGTGAGCGGTACGGGTGCCCCCGAGGGGAGCGAGGTCGCGGGATCCATGGGGAGGGACCAGACGTTCGAGGTCGTCGACACCGAGCTCCAGAGGAGCGAACGTCCGTCGGGCGAGATCGCGGGGGTCCTCGCGATGGCGTGCCCGTGTCTCACGAGGAGCGTCACGTCGTGGAGCGCCGTTCCCCCTTCCGACGTGATGCTGGCCCGGAAGACGCCCGAGCTGGAGGTGCCCGTGATACCCCCGAAGATCACCGAGCGGCCGTCGGGCGCCACCACGGGATCGTAGAGCCGCCTCTGCCGCAGGAGCTTCCGGGCCACGCCTCCGGCAGCCGGCACGCTCCAGAACTCCGCCCACGACAGGCGCTGATCGGAGACGACGAAGAGGATCTCGTTGCCTCCCTCGATGAACCGCGGGGCCGCCAGGCCGGTCACGCCCTCGACCGCGATCTCCCGCGCCGGGCCGCCCTTCGCCGGCACGAGCCAGAGGGTCGACGGCGCGACCGCCATGGGGCTCGTGGCACCCAGGTCTCCCAGCCCCTGCGACTGGAAGACGACGCTCGAGCCATCGGGTGAGAACGACGGCCTCGAGCCGAAATCGCTGAGGAGCCTGGGCTCGTCGCCTCCACTGGCGGGGAGGGTCCAGAGGCCCCCCCGTACTTTGGAGTGGTAGACGATCTGCTTGCCGTCGGGGGAGAACGCGGGCTGCACGTTCTCGCGTCCATCGCGCGTCAGGGTGCGTTCCTGCCCGGTCGCGAGGTCGCGCACGTAGACCTCGAAACGGCCGCTCCGGTCCGACG
>CAZXSG010001223.1:0-1581 GCA_964643185.1 uncultured Holophagales bacterium | reverse complement strand
GGCGAAAAGCCCGAATCAGGCCCCGCCCAAAGGCCTGGCCCGGCCGTCATAAGGACCGTCCGCCGTGCAAGGTCATGCTCGTTTTCCATTGCGCTTCTCCCCGGTTGCCGCACCCCCCTTTCGGGTGCAGGCTTGTTTGATGCCATCCTAGCAGACCGCGGCACGGCGCGGCAGGTGGGAGGCCGGCGATGAGGATGCGAAGCGCGATCGGGCTTGCGGCGGCTGCTCTTGCGGGGTGCATGGCGGCGGCGTCCCCGTCGCTTGCGCAGCAGGACTGGCCAAACCGCGCGGGCAAAGTCATCGTGCCGTTCGGCGCGGGCTCGGCGACCTTGTCGTCGGGAGCAAGATAGTGCGAGCCGTCGAGATAGACCCGGCCTGTCTCCACGTGCTCGACGATCGTCGGCGCATCGCCGGTCAGATCGACCACCGAGCCGTTCGGCGCGATCGCCGCCGGGATCCCCCGCTCCGCCGCCAGCGCCGCGTGCGCCGCGAGGTGCCGGTGCTCGCCGTGCATCGGGATCAGCATCTGCGGCTTCACCAGCTCGTGCAGCGCCGCCAGATCCGGCCGGTTGGCATGGCCAGACACGTGATAGAGCCCGTTCGACTCGTCCACGTGAACCGCACAGCCGACGGCTGGGGCTTCCATGCCTTCTCTTCGCTCGGCCTCCGCGATCTGCGCGAGGGCGCGGGCCGTTCGTTCACCTCGCTGGCGGCGTTCTCCAGCACCGTCGTCAGCCTGCGCCACGCGAAATCCACTCAGCCCGCAGAGCTCCTCTCCGTGCAGGTGACGTCGGCCGACTATTTCGAGACCCTCGGCGTCGCCCCGCTCCTCGGCCGCGCGTTCCTGCCCGCAGACGACGCCCCGGGGACGTCGATCGTGCTCCTTTCGGAGCGACTGTGGCAGCGGCGCTTCGGAGGGAGCCGCGAGGTCCTCGGAAGCACGGTGACGCTCAACGGCCTTCCTCATACCGTCGTCGGAATCGTTCCGGCGCGCTTCACCGGAACATTCGTGGGGTTTGCGTTCGACCTCTGGATCCCGCTCTCGGCACCCGCTGCGGGCGCGCCTCCCGACGCACTCACGAATCACGCCGCCGACTGGCTCGAGGTCTTCGGACGGCTCGCGCCCGGCGTCTCGAGGGAGGCGGCGCAGTCGTCGCTTTCGATCGCGGCCTCCGCGATCTCGCGCCTGCACCCGAAAGGCGGGCAGGCCTGGGGCGTCGACCTCCACCCGATGACGCCCGTCGACGACTCGCTCCGAAACGTCGTGACCCGGCTCTTCGTGCTCCTTCTCGCCGTGTCGGGTCTCGTGCTCGGCATCGCCTGCATCAACGTGGCCGGGCTCCTCCTCGCGCGCGGCGCCGCGCGGAGGCGCGAGATGGCGATCCGCCAGGCGATCGGGGCCGGCACGGGGGCGCTCGCCCGCCAGCTCCTCGCGGAGACGGTGATTCTCTTCGGAAGCGGTTCCCTCCTCGGCGTCTTCCTCGCGTGGTGGTTGAGCGGCCCGCTCCCCGCGTTCTCGCCGAAGGACGCTATGCCCCTCGAGCCCGACCCCCGGCCCGACCCGTTCGGGCCCCTCGTGCC
>CAZXSG010001222.1:0-1583 GCA_964643185.1 uncultured Holophagales bacterium | reverse complement strand
GATCCCGCTGAGTTCGCTGACCCGGCGGAATCGAGCGCGCCGGAGGCGTCTCCCGGCCCGGAGGGCTGAACGAATTCCGCGAGGGGGGGCGGCGGTTCGACCGGCGCCGCGACCACGAGATCTCCGTCGGACCAGCGTTTCCAGAGCGGTGCGAAGGCGAGGCACGAGAGGGACTTTCCGGCGTCGAGCAGAGTCCCGAAGCCGAAGAGCAGGCTCAGGCCGTCGTACTGGCCCCGTGCTTCGATCGACACGATGAATGCCGCCACGACCCGCAGGGCCGCGAGGCCCGAGAACACGAGGACTCCCCGTGGAAGAAGGCGCGCCCAGCGATCCCCATGGTCGTCCTCGTCTCCGATGTGACGCACGAGCGCGCGAGCGATCGAGAACGCGATCACCCCGCCGAGCGCGATCTCGCCGAGCACGAGAAACCCCGGAGGCTCCGAACGCCACGGTAACGGCGTGACGAGCGCGCTGGGGGACGCGCCGAAAAGCGTTCCCACCCGGAAGATGTGCTCGAAGCACACGAGGCCGGCCCCCACCGCGAAGAGGCTGCGGTAGCGCGCCGCGAAGGGCTCTTCCTCGTTGGCGAAGAGCGCCTCGGCCGCCGTGCCGAACGGCGTCTTCTTCAGGATGGCTCCGCTCGCGACGGCGTCTGCCACGCGCGATGCGAGGAGCATGGCGAGGCCGCAGAGGCCGAGGTCCACCAACCCACCGATCGCGGGGCCGACGGCCAGGCCATTCTTCGATGCGGAAAGGCCCCACGTGAGGAGCACGAGCCTCACGCCACCGCGGACGGCGAGAAGCCGCACGCTGCGGGCCAGGAGCGCCGCCCAACCCTCCAGCGCGCCCGGCAGACCGGCGAGCGAGCGGCGAATCGCGAGGCCCAGCGCGCCCGCCCCGGTGAGAGAGGCCGCCGCGTCGAGGAAGAACGCGAGCCTCAGGAGCGCCGGGACTCCATGCCCCGACACGGTTCTCAACGAGAGAAGGACTTCGAAGAGGAGAAGCAGGACCACGGCCGCCGCCACGAGGTGGAGAGCGCCGAGCGGTCCTCGCACGGGGTCGAGCGGGTGCGTAGGGCCGAACGTGGCCACGAAGGGACGGAGCAGCACGGTGGGCACGACGACGGGCGGGGACGTGGACGGGGTTGCGGGGGTCGAGGTCCCTGCAGGCCGCGATGGAACGGGCTCTGGCGAGGCCGTCGTTGCTCTCGGGAACGCGGTGCCCGAGGGGGCTGACGCTCCGGGGGCGAACAGAGGCAGGCTGGCCTCCGGGAAGGGCAGCTCCTCCGTGGGCTGCGGAATCGGGGGAGCGGCCGGGCGACGGGCTGGAGCGAGCATCGGCGGGGGCGGTGCCTTCTCCGGGAACGATCGCCTTCCGTAGAGTGCCTGCGCATGAGCCCTTCTCTTGAGCTCCCGCTGCAGGGCGACGATCAGGCCGCCGATCAGGATCAGCCGGAGCCCGAGCCCGACCAGCTGAGCCTCGGGACCGGGATTCCGGAGAAGGGCGGAAACGTCGATCGCCCAACCCGGGGCCCAAGGCACCAGGGGTCGGACCGAGGCCGCGAACGGGGAGCGGGATCCGCA
>CAZXSG010001221.1:0-1583 GCA_964643185.1 uncultured Holophagales bacterium | reverse complement strand
AGTTGACGTTCTCGTCGTGGCCTTCCTGGGCCTTCGTGGCGGGCGTGAAGATCGGCTCCGAGAGCTTCTCGGCCTCTTCCATTCCGACCGGCAGCGACACGCCGCAGACGCCGTGCGAGCTCTTGTAGTCTTTCCAGCCCGAGCCCGCGAGGTATCCACGGGCGACGCACTCGAAGGGGATCACCTGGCACTTGCGGGCCAGCACGGAGCGTCCCTGAAGGGTCTTGCGGTGCTTCTCGAGCTCCCCCCCGAATTTCGCGGCATTCGTCTGCAGGAGGTGGTGCTTCACGCCGATGGGCCCGGCCAGCATGGCGAACCAGAAGTTCGGGAGCTGCGTGAGGAGGATGCCCTTCCCCGGAATCCCCGGCGAGAGGATGGCGTCGAAGGCGGAGATCCGGTCGGTCGCGACGATCAGCAGCTTCTCGCCCAGGTCGTACACGTCGCGGACCTTGCCCCTTCGGGGTGTTGGGAGATCGGGGAGATTCGTGGCGACGATTGCCTTCTTGGAGGACACGCGCGGCCATTCTATGTGTGCTGGGAATCCCGCCGTGCGGGATTCCTTATGCGGTCCTCCCGGGACCGCCGGTTCCAGATTGCGAGGCAGGCCGTCTACACTCCCCGCGCCGTATGCGAGAACGGCCGCAGAACATCGCTCTCGAAGGAGTCTTTAGGTGAAGCTCGAGCTCTCTCACGGTGGTCATTCCAAGAAAGATCGCAAGGGCGCCCTCGTCACGTTCGCGGTGAAAGCCGACGGCAAGGGCACCTCGTTCGCAACGCTCCCGGAAGCGCTCCGCGAGAGGGTCGGCAAGGCCGCTCCCGCCGAGGCCGGCGAGGACGACGCCCTGTTCACGCTACCTCTCGGAGACGACGAGGTCGCGCAGCGGCTCTACGTCTTCGGCGTGGGCCGCCGCACCGAGCTGTCGCCCCGCAAGGCCCGCGCCCTGCTCCGGAGCGTGATCAAGCGGCTCACCAAGAACGGCGAACGCTCCTGCGTCATCGATTTCCCGTTCTCGTTGACGCGGCTCTCCTCGGCCGAAGCCCGTGAGTTTCTCCTTCGCACCGCCGTTCTCTCTTCGTACACGTTCCCGGCGTACAAATCGGGCGAGAAGGAAACCCCGTCGCTCTCGAGCCTGGCGTTCGACGCGTCGCGGGGCCCGTGGCTCGGCGCTCCGAAAGAGGACGCCGAGCGGGAGCTCGTCGAGGCCGGCTTCGTCACGACGATCGCGGCGTTCGTGCGGGACCTGGGCAACACGCCCCCCTGCGACATGACGCCGCGGATCTTCGCGGAGAAGGCCCGCAAGGCCGCCGAGGTCAGGGGCGTGCGCGTGCGCATCCTCGGCAAGGCCGAGATCGTGAAGGAGAAGATGGGCGGTCTCCTCGCCGTGAACCGCGGTTCTGCGGAGGAGCCCCGTTTCGTGATCCTCGAGTACCGCGGCGCCGGCAAGACCGAGAGCCCCGTGGCCCTCGTGGGCAAGGGCGTCACCTTCGACTCGGGCGGCATCTCCATCAAGGGCGCCGAGCGCATGGGCGACATGAAGTGGGACATGATGGGCGCGGCCACGGCGTGCGGGGCCGTCCTCGCG
>CAZXSG010001220.1:0-1597 GCA_964643185.1 uncultured Holophagales bacterium | reverse complement strand
ACTCGTACTCGGGAGGCCGCCGCACGTCGAGAACCGTGACGTCCGGGTCGTTCGCGAGGAGCGACTCGAGCTCCGCGGGAGCGATGCGGGGCAGGGTCGCGACGGGGTTGTCCTCCCGCCAGGCCGCGAACCCGCCCGCGAGGTAGCCCGTCACGTTCTCGAGGCCCACGCGCGCGAGCCGCGTGACGGCCTCGCGGAGGGACCGCTCGTCCTCGAGCACGAGAACGATCGGCGTCTCGGGAGAGAGGAGCGCTCCGCTCCACACGGCGAAGTCTCCGACGAGGCCGATGTTCACGGAGCCGGGCACGTGGCCCGCGGCGAAGTCCGTGGCCGGCCGGATGTCCAGCACGAGGGCCCCCTGCGAAACGCGCGCCGAGACGGCGGCGGGCGTCAGCGCCTCGGGCGCGGGCAGCTCGCCGAGGGAGCGCGCGCCACCCCGGTTGAGCGCGACGTCGCGTCCGAAGTACGCCGGGACCTCGGGGAGGTTCGTGGTGGCCATCTTCACGAAGGCTTCCTTCGACATCGGCTGGAGCGAGACGTTGAACCGCCGCTCCTTTCCGATCGTCGAGGAGGTTTCCTTGCTGATGTTCTTTCCGCACAGGGAGCCCGCGCCGTGCGCCGGATACACGAGGACGTCGTCGGGCAGCGTGAGGAGCTTGCCGTGCAGGCTGTCGTGGAGGAGCGAGGCCATCTCCTCGGCCGAGCGGCCCCGCGACCCGACGAGGTCGGGCCGGCCCACGTCGCCCACGAACAGCGTGTCCCCCGTGAAGACGGCCTTCGGAATGCCGCCCTCGACCGCGACGAGGCAGATGCTTTCGGGCGTGTGCCCGGGCGTCTCGAGCACCTCGAGAGTCGTCGTCCCGAGCGGGAGCGTGTCGCCGTCGCTCACGGCGCGATGCTCGAACGTGGCTCCGGCGGCCTTCCCGAACACGATCGTCGCGCCGGTCTTGGCGGCCAGCTCGTGGTGACCGCTCACGAAGTCGGCGTGGAGATGCGTCTCGACGATCCAGCGGAGCGAGAGCCCGTCGGCCAGGAGCCGCGCGACGAGGTCGTCCACGTCGCGGCGGGGGTCGATGACCGCGGCCTCGCCGGAATCGGTCAGGAGATACGAGGCCTGCGCGAGGCACCCGAGGTAGAGCTGTTCGATGTGGAGCGCCATGGATGGAATCCTACTGCCACGGTGTTCACGCTGCCGACGTGCCTACAGTGCCGGCGGGCCTCAGGCGCCCTCGGCCTCACCGAGGAGGGCGCGCAGCCTTTGCGCACCGCTGCGGCTCACGGGCAGCTTCGTGCCGTCGCGCAGCACGGCCGTCCCGGGCTCGAGGCGCGCGAGCCTCTCGACGTTGAGCAGAAACGACCGGTGGATGCGCACGAAGCGCTCGGGCGGGAGCTGCGCCTCGAGACTCGCCAGCGTCTGCTGCTTGAGGTGCTCGCGCTCGTGGCTCACGAGGAGCACGTAGTCGTCCTGCGCCCGCACGTAGGAGAGCTCCGCGAGCGGCAGCACGAAGACCGTGGTGCCGTCGCGGATCGCGATGCGGTCGAGCCGGGTCCCGGGCGCGCGGGCGGCCTCGGCGAGCGCGTGCGCATCCGAAACGCC
>CAZXSG010001219.1:0-1599 GCA_964643185.1 uncultured Holophagales bacterium | reverse complement strand
CCTCGGCGCGCCCGCCGCGTCGCAGCCGACGGAGGCGCCACCACCGCCTCGCCGGCCGGTTGAGGAAGAAGAGCGGCACGAAGGGCAGCACGTGCCCGGCCTGCTCGCCGGCCTTGCGCGCCGCCTCGCGGAGGGCCTCCCGCAGCGCCTGCGCGTCGCGCCGGGGACCGGGTCGCGAAGGGTCCTGCCCGTCCCGGGGGGGGGCGCCGCGGTCGCGAAATCGGAGAAGGGCGGCGAGCGGCCCACGTCGGGCCGCACCTCTTCACGCGCTTCCCGGTTGTGGACGGCCCCTTCGTCGAGCTCGAAATCGATGGCCTCGGGATGCTGCGCGACGATCCTCGGGGGTCCCTTCGGGCTTCCGTCCTTCCGCCCCAGGTCGGTGTCGGGCTCGAGATCGACGCTGTCCACTCCGGTCTCGGCCTCACGGCGCTTGCGCTCGGTGGCGTTCGACCAGAGGAGCCGTTTGACCTCGTCTTCCCGCGCGCGGGTCGCTATGGAGAGGCTCTCCTCGGCCTCCTCGACACGCGAGGGGTCCACCTGCTTGAGCTTCTTGAGCACCGCGATGGCCTTGGCCGGGGCGCCCGTCCGCGCGTACTCGTCGGCCGCGTGCGCGAGCTCCTGGCCCGCGCCCCGGGTGTCTCCGGTGAGGATCAGGATGTCGGCCAGCCGCTGCCTCAGCGCCCCGGCGTCGGCCCGGTGATCCCGGAGCGCGGTGCGGAGGGCGATGACGGCCTGGGTGTAGTCCTGCCGGGCGATCAGGGCCGAGAAGCCCGAAACCGGCTCACTTTCGGTTCGTGAGAGCTGCATGCGGAACCTCTCCCTCGTTGCGGGGTGAGCCTAGCAGAGGCGCCGCACGATCGGCTCAGGACGCGGGGCGGAGGCCCTTCTTCGGGAAGAGGATCTGGAGCGGCACCGAGATCCGCGCGGCCCACGAGGAGTTGTCGTGGGAGAGCCCCGCGAACGTGAGGACGTGGAGGTCCTGCCACGGCTCGTAGCAGTGGTTCACGAGCGCCTGGCGAAGGGCCTGGGTGTGGTGGAAACCGTCCCTGAGGTTCGCATCCTCGGTGAACGCGCTCTTGGCCGCCCCGCTGTCGATGTAGAGCACGGGCCGCGGGAAGGGGCAGGAGCCCTTCTCGGCCTCGTGCACCATCCAGCGGTCGGCCCACCAGAAGGAGCTCGAGAGACACGCGGCCCGGCCGAACACGTTCGGGGCGGTCCAGGCGCAGAAGAACGCGAAGAGACCGCCCATGGAGGAACCGAGGATGGCTGTGTCCCCCCGGCCAGGTAGAGTCCGGTAGCGGGCGTCGATGACGTGCTTGAGCCGGGTGACCAGGAAGTCCCGGTACTCCGGGGCCCGGCCACCGCCGTGAACGGGATCGGGCACGGGCGAGAGCATCGCGAGCCGGTCCTCCATCGTCTCGAGCGCGACGACGATGACCTCCTCGATCGCCCCGAGATCCCACAGCTCGTTGAGAGCGTCGTCCAGCTCCCAGGAGTGCCCGTCGAACGGGTCGATCTCGAAGAGCGACTGGCCGTCCTGCGCGTAGAGAACCGGATATCGCTTTTCGGGCAGCTCGCCGTAGCTGGGCGGGAGGAACA
>CAZXSG010001218.1:0-1604 GCA_964643185.1 uncultured Holophagales bacterium | reverse complement strand
AGATTGAGTATTAAAATTCTTCAAGACTTTTCAAAAAGTCAATATATGAATTATTATGATCAATTCAAGCAGGACTTGGTAGCAGAGAAATCTGATAATAGTAAATTAGATAAAAAAGTAGCTGACTCTTTATACAACAATAAAACTTATAAAGAAAGACTCAATGAGGTTGCTGAAAAAGAAATCAACATTAGAGAAAGATTTTTGTCTTTGGATTTCATGTGCCGTCCTCCGCCACCCTGTTCGCAAGGGACGTGCCTTCCGGGCACCGGGACGCGGGAAACCCGCTCCAGCAGCGGACGGGACGGGCTCCGACGAGGAGAGCCAGCCTCCATGGCCTTGAAGAAAATGGGATCCGGGAAGGAATTTTCTTCATGCGTCGCCGGCGCGATCCGGGAAGCCTCCGGCACCGGATGTGCGAAGACGCCGAAAGGAGGACGACCATGGCCACGACGAAGGCGACGAAGAAGAAGTCGGCTCCCAACAAGTACGGACCCAAGGCGTCCGAGAAGGTCGAGCGCGCGCTTCACGAGATGAAGCGCGGCGAGCTCAAGTCGGGCGGCTCGGGCAAGACGGTGACGAGCCGGAAGCAGGCGATCGCGATCGGCCTGTCGGAGGCACGGGAGGCGGGCGGCAAGGTCCCGCCTCCGAAAAAGACGTCGGGAACGCGGACGGCGAGATCCGCGAACGGCTCGTCGCCGCGGCGATAGTTTTTTCAGGCCCCGAGGCGCGCCTCGAGACGATCCAGCATCTGGAGCCAGCTCGGATAGGCACCCGTGCGCTTCGCGATGGACTCGAGCACCGTCTGCCGAAGCGTGAGACGGGTCTTCCCGGACTCCCCTTCGAACGTCACGGTGACCACGGTTTCGCTGGGCCAGCCTGATTCCTTGCCCGCCTCCGCCGAGGAGATGCGGTGGCCCTGCTCGTCCACGAGGGCCATCGAGAAGACGAGCCGATCCGGAGCGATCACCTCGCGATACGTTCCTGCGCAGAGACACACGGATCCGTCGGGGGTGACGATTCCCCAGCGCAGCGCGCCTCCCACGCGCACGTCGAGCTCGGCGATGGTGATCGAGCAGCCGTGCGGAGCGAACCATTCGGCGAGCTGGGCGGGATCGGTCCACGCGGCGAATACGAGCTCGCGCGGCGCGTCGAGGAGCCGGGTGATGAAAACCTCGCGATCCGGGATCTCGGCGCTAGCGCTTCCGGCGGTCATGCTCTTTCCTTTCGGCGGTCACCATCTTCAGGTGCGTTTCCAGGCGGTCGAGGCTCTTCATCCAGTGGCTCTCGAACGCGGCAACCCAGTCGTGAATGGGCTTGAGGCCCGCTCCGTTCACCGTGTACAGACGTTGCTGCCCCTCGCCACGGACGGCGACGAGGTCCACCTCGCGGAGGACGCGCAGGTGTTTCGAGACCTGCGGCTGCGTGAAGCGCAGGGCCCCGGCGATGTCGTTCACCGACCGCTCCCCGAGAGCGAGGAGGTTCAGGATGTCCCGGCGTTGTGGCTCGGCCACCGCGTTGAAGACGTCCGATGTCGTAGCCGAGCGCGCCATGCCGTCAATGTATGCCGATATCGGAATATGTCAAGAGGTTCCCGGGCGTCA
>CAZXSG010001217.1:0-1613 GCA_964643185.1 uncultured Holophagales bacterium | reverse complement strand
AACGAGCGCGTGTCCTTGGCGGCCGACGCCGCGTCGTCGACCAGCGCGACGAGCGGCCAGCCCTGGATCTCCGCGGTTTCGAGCAAACGTGACGGGAAGTCCCGGTCGGCCTCGTAAGACGGACCCTGCACCACGAGCGTGCCCGGGCAGAAGACCTGCGCGTCCGTGGTGCCGGCCGGGAGCGCCCCCGAGAACGACCGCGGAAGCTCGCGGATGGGCTCACCGATTCCCGCCATCACGCCCTTGGAGCCCTCGTTCACCTTGGGCCCCGTGTAGTCGAGCGTGTCCATGGCGAGGTTCGAGAACACGAAGAGATCGGTCTCGAAGCGGCAGCGCTCGAGGATGTGCGCGAGGAGCCCGGGGAAGTCGCGGAGGTCGCGCTTCGTGTCGGTGAGGAGCAGGAACTTCGTGAGCGAGAGCTGGCCCTCGCCCAGGATGCGGAACGCCGAGGCCAGCGCCTCGCGCCCGTAGCGGTCCTTCACGATCGCGCCCGCGAGGGAGTGGAAGCCCGTGTCGCCGTAGCTCCAGAGGTCCACGACCGAGGGCATCACCAGCGGGAAGAGCGGCGAGAGCAGCTCCTGCAGGTAGTCGCCCAGGTAGAAGTCTTCCTGGCGCGGCTTGCCCACGACGGTGGCCGGGTAGATCGCGTCGCGCCGCCGGTACATGCGCTTCACGTCGAAGACGGGGTAGTCGTGAGCGAGGGAGTAGTACCCATAGTGGTCGCCGAAGGGACCCTCGGGGCGGCGCAGGCCGGGCGGAACCTCGCCCGTCAGCGCGAACTCGGCATTCGCGACGAGGCGGTGCGGGTGGCCGGGAACGCGCGTGAGCGGCAGCCGTCCTCCGAGGAGGAGCGACGAGAGGAGAAGCTCGGGCACGCCCTCGGGGAGCGGCGCGAGGGCCCCCAGCATGAGCGCGGGCGGACCGCCCAGGAAGACCGTGAGCGGCAGCGGCTTGCCGTTCTTCTCGGCCACGTGGTGGTGGAAGCCGCCGCCCTTGCCGATCTGCCAGTGCACGCCCGTTTGCGCGCGCTCGTGGATCTGGATGCGGTAGATGCCCAGGTTGTGCTCGTGCTTCTCGGGATGCTCGGTGTACACGAGGGGCAGCGTGAGGAACGGGCCGCCGTCCTCGGGCCACTGGGTGAGCGCGGGCAGGCGCGTGAGGTCCACGTCGTCCTCGACGACCCCGGTGACGGGCGCGCGGTTCGTCTCGGTGAGGCCGACCTTGAGGCCCTGCCCGAAGAACGAGCGGTAGCCCCAGAGCTTCCTCGGCGTGGGCGGCACGAGCTCCACCGCGGCCTTCACGAGCGTCTCGATGAACTCCTTCGGGCGCCGGCCGAACGCCATCTCCACGCGGCCGTTGGTGCCGAAGAGGTTCGTGACGACGGGGAAGGGCGAGCCCGTGACGTTCTTGAAGAGGAGAGCGGGTCCGCCGGCCTCGATCACGCGGCGGTGGATCTCGGGCAGCTCGAGGCGCGGGGAGACCTCGGCGTCGATCTCTTGGAGCTGTCCCGCTTCTCGGAGGGCGGAGAGAAAAGCACGCAGGTCTTGATGCACGGGCCGAGAGTACGCGAACGCGCACGTTTTCAGCCTCGGCGATGGACGCCGATCCATGTG
>CAZXSG010001216.1:0-1613 GCA_964643185.1 uncultured Holophagales bacterium | reverse complement strand
AATGCCGAGATCGCGCAGCCGCTCGGGCTGGCCGATGCCGGACAGTTCGAGCAGTTGCGGCGAGTTGATCGTCCCACCCGAGACCACCACCTCGCGCCCAGCCCGCGCCTCGCGCACATTTTCGCCCACGGCATAGCGCACGCCGACGCAACGCCGGCCGTCCAGCAGCAACCCCCCGGCCAGCGCGCCGGTCTCGATCCGCAGGTTCGGTCGCTTGCGGATCGGATCGAGATAGGCACGGGCCGTGCTCTGGCGGCGGCGCGCGGCGATCGTCGCCTGGCTCATCGCGATGCCGTCCTGCACGGCACCGTTATAGTCCGGGTTGTGGGGGATGCCGACCTGGCCCGCCCAGCGTCGTGCGCTTTGGCAGCCGGTGCTCCGCGCCCGCGCGTCCGAGAACGTCGCGTACGTCGCGGGCGTGAACCGCGTGGGCGACGGCGACGGGCATCACTACGCCGGGGATTCCGCGCTCATCTCGCCGTGGGGCGAGACGATCGTGTCCGCGGCCGAGGACGAGACGATCCTCGTCGCGAACGTCGACGCCTCGCGAGTCCGGGAAACCCGCGCCCGATTCCCGTTCCTCGGAGACGTGAGACCCGAGGCCTATCGCAGATGACCGGGTAGCTCCCTCGGAGACACTAAACTCAAGGGATCATGCGGCTCGGTACGCTGCTCGGGCCGGACGTCCTCGAGATCGTCCGCGAGGATCCCTCCGCTCTCCGCGAGGGGCTGGCCGAGTTCCACCCGGCCGACGTCGCCGACCTCCTCGACGAGATCCCGCGGGAAGACCGCGTCCGCGTCCTCGAGAACCTGGACGCGGCAACGCTCGGGAACCTGCTCGTGTATCTCAGCGGCGAATCGCTCAAGATCGCGCTGACGCGCCTCTCTCACGAGCTCCTCGCCAAGGCGCTCGACACGCTCGAGCCCGACGACGGCGCCCGCCTGCTCTCGTTTCTCCCCGAAGAGAAGCGCATCCCGGTGCTCAACAAGATGTCGGCGCTGGACGCCGCCGCCGCGCGCGGGCTGCTCTCGTACGAGCCGGGCTCCGCCGGGCGGCTCATGACCGACAAGCTCGTGAAGGTGCGCCCCGAGTGGACCGTGAGCGAGACATTCGACCATCTGCGCAAGATCGACCCCGAGGTCGCGACCGTGGCGGACCTCTACGCCGTGGACGCGGACGACCGGCTCGTCGGCGTCGTGTCGCTCCGCAAGCTCCTGCCCTCGCCCCCCGAGAAGCGCATCGACGCGATGATGACGACCGAGGTCATCTCCGTCGCGCCCACCGCCTCGCAGGACGAGGTCGCGCAGCTCGTCTCCAAGTACGGCTTCAACGCGATCCCCGTCGTCAACGAGGACATGCGGCCGCTCGGCATCATCACCGTGGACGACGTCATCGACGTCCTCGTGAACCGCGAGACCGAGAACGCGCTGCGGATGGGCGGCGTCCGCGCCGACGACGCCGAGCCCGGCTCGTTCGATTATTTCGGCTCGTCCATCGTGCGGGTCGTGAGGAGCCGGCTCGGCTGGCTGCTCCTGCTGTTCGTCGCGGGCCCGCCCACGGGCACGGTGCGCAAGAGCTTCCAGGCCGAGCTCGCGGCCGTCGGGGCGCTGTC
>CAZXSG010001215.1:0-1616 GCA_964643185.1 uncultured Holophagales bacterium | reverse complement strand
CTTCAATCCCGAACCCGGCGAAGCCCATCCCCCGCGTCCGCGCCGGGGCCGCGCCGGCGGGAGCCGCGGGACGCTCCCTCGAGCTCGTGCTCCTTCCGCCCAGCTCGCCGGGCGCGCCGGCCCCGCTCCTGGGTCTCGCCGAGGGCGCGCGCGTGGCCGAGAAGCTCACCACCAAGGGCGGGCTCGCGGGCGAGACGATGCGCCGGATCATCGCGATGCACGAACGCATCGTGCGCACGCTCACGGGCCGCTCGCCGCATCCGCTGCCGGGGGCCGACGAGCTGGTCGCCTACGGAACGCTCCTCTTCGAGGCTCTTCTTCCGGGCGATCTGCGGCGCCTCTACGACGTGGCCCGCGCCCGCGCGGGAACAGGCCTTCTCGACTTCACGTTCACGTCGCTCGTGCCCTGGGTGGCCGACAAGCCCTGGGAGCTGGCCTACGACCCCTCGCGCAAGGCGTTCCTCGCGCTCGAGGACGTGAGCCTCTCGCGGGGCGTCTTCACTCCCGTGCCTCCCGCTCTCGCCGCGCCGGGGCGGGGTCCGCTCCGGATCCTCGTCGCCGCGGCCCAGCCCGCCGGGCTCGCGGCGCTCTCCACAGACGAGGAGCTCGCCCGCATCGAGGAGGCCTTCGAGCCCCTCGTGAAGGCCCGGCTCGCGTCGATCGTGCTCCTGCCCCACGCCACGGCCGACGGCCTCGCCGACGCGCTCGCGGCCCACCCGTTCGACGTCGTCCACGTGGCCGGTCACGGGGAGTTCGACGAGGCCACGCAGATCGGTTATCTGCTCCTCGAGGACGCTCGGGGCCGCGCGCACCGCGTGGACTACCAGACGCTCCGCCAGCTCCTCTCGCGGCGCTCCCTCGCGCTCGTGTTCCTGAACGCGTGCGAAACGGCCCGCGGCTCGCGCGTGGATTTCCACCGCGGCCTCGCGCCCGCACTCGTCGCGGGCGGTGTGCCGGCCGTCGTCGCGAACCAGTACCCGGTGATGGACCTCGCCGCGACGCGCTTCGCGGCCGTGCTCTACCGCATGCTCGCCTCGGGCCGCACGCTCGGCGAGGCCATGCGCGAGGCCCGCGTCGCGATCGCCGCGGCCGCCATGGCGACGCCGCTCGACTGGGCCGTGCCGGTGCTCTTCGCTCGCGACGCGCACACGCGGCTCCGGTCGCCCCGTCCGAAGGGGCGCACGCGTTGACGAGGCCGTTCATGAGGCTCCGCCCCTTCGGGGCTGCGCACCTGTTCGGAAGGCGGGCGTTCCTCACGGGGGTCTCGGCCGCGGTGGCGGCGCTGGCCGGCCGGGATCTCCTGGGAGAGCGCCCGCTCCTCGCCGCCGGCCCAATGCTCGGCCCCGCGGGTCCGCACGAGGTCGTCGTCTGGTTGCAGACGGCGCGGCCCGAGGCGCTGCAGCTTCGCTTCGCTCCCGTGGGACAGCCGGGACGCGCACGCCTCACGGAGCAGGTGATGTCGACGAGGGAGCACGACGGCATCGTCGTCTTCCCCATCCCGAACCCCGCGGCCCGCCCGCGGTATTCCTACGAGATCTTCGCCCCCGTCACGCGGCTATCGAACCCGCGCGGGTCACCGTCGGTTTCGCCGCCTTGGTGGGCCACCCCGCGCCGCC
>CAZXSG010001214.1:0-1617 GCA_964643185.1 uncultured Holophagales bacterium | reverse complement strand
GGCAGCCGGTCCCTGAACTCCTCGCACCTCATCGCGCGCCGTCCGCTCCCGCCACCCGGCGCGTTCGTCCGGACCAAGGGCTACCCGGGCCACCCGATCCTCTTCGGCACCGAGGGGGCGGACCTCGTGTTCCTCATCCAGGACGGCAACCCGCCGAAGCGCCTTCCGCGGGCCCGCGCCAACGTGCTGACGGTGGCGGCGGCGGACCCTCTTGCGGCCGGCTTCGCGTGGAGGGAATCTCTGGATCGCTGGGCCGGGGCGCCGCTCGTGATGGTGGAGGAAAAGGGCAAGGGCCGAGTGGTGAGCTTCCCGGCGGACCCGTCTTTCCGCGGGTTCTTCCGTGGGCCCGAGATCCTGCTCCTGAACTCGCTGCTCCTGGCGGGGGTCTATTATGTGAGCCTGGGGGTTTCTCGCTCCCCCGAGGACCCCCACGGTGTTGTCGCTCGGTCCCCCAGATCCTCTACGTCAGAACCGTCACGGTCAGCGTTGCCACGGCCCCGGCCTCGGCCTCACGACGCAGGAGCACCACCGTCCGGTCGTCGGCAAAGGGTGTGCCTCGCGCGAAGTCGACGAGCGTGTCGCCGAGGACCTTCTCGATTTCCTCGAGCGGCCACGTGCGGACGGCCGAGACCGTCGCGACGAGGCGCTCGAGCCCGAACTCCGCGTCGTCCGGATCGCTCGCCTCGGTGACGCCGTCGGTGTAGAGCACCAGGAGATCGCCGGGACGCATCGTGTAGACGCCCGAGCCGTACGTGCGGTTCGGCAGGAGACCCAGCGGCGTCCCGTGCGCCCCCAGCTCCTCGTGCGTGCCGTTCGCGCGAAGGAGCACGCCGGGGTTGTGGCCCGCGTTCGTGTAGAGCAGCGAGCCCGACTCCGGGTCGTAGTGCGCCACGATGAACGTCACGAACTTCTCGGGGGAAGTCCTCTTGTAGACGAAGTCGTTGAGCCTTTCGCAGAGCCTGTCGGGAGGGAGATTCTCGTCGGCCCAGGCGTGGTACGCCGCCTGCACCGAGGCCGCGAGGATCGACGCGGCCATCCCCTTGCCGCACACGTCGGCCACCACGGCGTCCCAGGTTCCGTCGCGCCTCGAGAAGAAATCGTAGTAGTCCCCCGAGACCCGCCGCGAGGGGATGTTGTGACCCCGGAGCGAGGTGTTCGCGAGCGTCGGGGCCTTCTCGGGCAGGAGGCGCCGCTGGACCTCGAACGCGAGGGACATCTCGCGCTCCATCTGCGCCCGCGCGGCCGCGCCTTCCTGGAGCCTCAGGTTCTCGAGCTTGATCGCCGCCGTGTTCGCGATGAGCGACGCGAGCCTCAGGTCGTCGGGCGTGAAGCTCTTCCGCCCGAGCCTCACATCGAGGTAGAGGAGGCCGAGGACCTTCTGGTCCTCCACGAGGAGCGGTGCCGCGAGGCACGACGTGACGCCCTGGATCTTGATCGAGTCCGCGATGGAGAGCGGCTCCCGTGAGAGCGCGTCGATCATGAGGACGCCGCTCTTCTTCTCCATGACCGTCGAGACGAGCGTCGACGAGAGGCGGAAGTCGGAGCTGGGAACGCCCGGGCCGAAGCGCGTCGTCTCCTCGCGCAGGTTTCCGGTTTCGTCGGCGAGCATGAGGAGCC
>CAZXSG010001213.1:0-1627 GCA_964643185.1 uncultured Holophagales bacterium | reverse complement strand
TCCGCTCGCGGGACTTGTGACTCGTTTCACAAAGTCCGCCGCAGGTGCGAAGGGCGGAACGCCCGGAGCCATACCAGCAGGTGCGCAGCCCGGAACGGGCGGATCCGAAGTACGTCCGGAGGCGAAAAGCCCATGAGCTTCATCAAGAACACCCTTTCGTGGATCGCTCCCCCGACCGCCCCGGGCGTGCAGTCGGGTGCGGGCGGCGCGGACTTCCTCACGACCAAGCTGGACGTCCTGGTCCAGTGGGCGCACTCGAACTCGCTCTGGCCGCTGCCGTTCGGAACGGCCTGCTGCGCCATCGAGTTCATGTCGGTTGTGTCGTCGCACTACGACCTCGCGCGCTTCGGGGCCGAGGTCGTGCGCTTCTCGCCGCGCCAGGCCGACATGATGATCGTGGCCGGCACGGTCACCGACAAGCAGGCCCCCATCCTCCGCAAGATCTACGACCAGATGGCCGAGCCCAAGTGGGTCGTCTCCATGGGCGTCTGCGCCTGCACCGGCGGGTTCTACCGCGCGTACCACGTGGTACAGGGCATCGACGAGATCGTCCCCGTGGACGTCTACGTCGCCGGCTGCCCGCCCACTCCCGAGAACCTGATGCGCGGCATCATCGAGCTCCAGCGCCGCATCCAGACCGGCGAGCTCGCCCGCCACCGCCAGAACAAGACGTACGTCCCCGTCCGCGTAGGCGAGCAGCCCGTCATCGGGCTTCCCGCGTACTCGCAGTCGGTCATGGCCCCCAACCGCCCCGGAGTCGCCGAGATGACGGTCATGGCCGACAGCGCCGAGGCCGACATGGGCACCAAGGCCGACGTCCTCAAGCACCAGGGAGACCGCTCGTGAGCGCGCTCGCCGCGGCCCCCTCGTCGTCCCTCACGTACGCGCCCGTCCTCGACAAGCGGTTCGGCCCCAAGGCCCGCATCGAGGCCCGGCCCGCGAAGGACATCGCCACCATCACGCTCACCGACCGCTCGGCCTACATCGAGGTCGCGCGCTTCCTCAGGGACGATCCGGCCTGCGCGTTCGATCTCCTCCTCGACCTCGTATCGATCGACCTCCTGAACGCCCCCGCGCCGCTCCGTCCGCGCGACGGCAGCCGCTTCCAGCTCCACGTCATCCTCTATTCGACGCGCCGGAACGACCACCTCCGCCTCATCGTCAACCTGCCCGAGCAGAACCCGCGCGTCCCCACGCTGGTGAACCTCTGGCCCGCCGTGAACTGGTTCGAGCGCGAGGCCTGGGACCTCATGGGCATCGAGTTCGAAGGGCATCCCAACCTCAAGCGACTCCTCACGCACAACGGGTTCGTGGGGCATGCGCTCCGGAAGGACTACGCCGCCGGCCAGCGCTGGCTCTGCACCGAGGAAGACCTCCTGCAAACCGACCTCGCGGCGCAGACCGAGACCCCCGAGGACATCTTCGAGACCATGACGGTCAACCTCGGGCCGTCGCATCCGGCCACGCACGGCACGCTCCGCATCGTGCTCCGGCTGGACGGCGAGACCATCGTCGCGGCCGAGGGCGAGTGCGGGTACCTGCACCGCTGCTTCGAGAAGATGTCCGAGTCGCACACGTACAACCAGGTGATTCCCTTCACCGACCGGCTGAACTACTGCTCGCCCAT
>CAZXSG010001212.1:0-1631 GCA_964643185.1 uncultured Holophagales bacterium | reverse complement strand
AGACCGCCGTCTTCAGGTTCTTCTTGTCGATCGCCTCCTTGCCGTGGATGGATTCCGACCATTCCTCGAGGTGATCGGTATGGCACTTGTCGCCGCAGACGTTGGGTACCGTGAGGTGCCATTCCTTGCGCTCCGGGGTTCCGCGCGGCGAACCAGAGGTAGCCGAAGACGTTCGAGCCCAGCCGCAACGGCGCCCGGAGGAGAGCGCGCATCCCGCTCTCGAGGACCTCACGGTCCCGGCAGAACGAGGAGTCGAGCACCAGCTCGGTGTCCTCGATGATCGACGGGCGCTCCATGGTGGGCCAGAGGGCGGGGGAGAAATTGCAGCGCGGGATCTCGGTGCCCGAGTAGCCGAGCGTGCGGCCTCCTGCCACCGAGTACAGGATGACGCGATCGGTTCCGTCGCAGCGCAGGATGCCCATGAGGTCGAACGGCACGAGAGGGCGCACCGACTCGGCGACGCGGGAGAACACGTCCCGCAGCTCGAGCGCTCCCGCCATGGCGAGGGACATCGAGGACAGGACGTTCACGAGGGCGGCCGACGGAACGAGGGCTCCGGCGTTTTCGACCTCTTCCCGGACTTCCTGGAGGCTCACGGCAGTCATTCTGTCATCTCCGCTCTTTGCTCTTAGGAAGTACGAAAAGGAAAGGGCCGGGGTTGAGCCCGGCCCAGGAAAAACCCGAGAAAAAGGCGGCTGTCCCCGGTTCAGGACCCGACGGCGACCTCGGCCTCTACGGGCGCTTCCTCTGTGGACGATCCACGCACCTTCGCGACGAGCTTCGCGAGCAGCACCTTCGCGTCCTCGAAGAGCGTATAGGCGACCGGCGTCGCGAGGAGCGTGAGCAGGAGGCCGAACGTCTGGCCGCCGGCGATGACCGAGCCGATCGCACGGTTCGTACCGGAGCCCGGCCCGTTCGACACGAGGAGCGGCAGCATGCCCGCGACGAACGCGATCGTCGTCATGAGAATCGGGCGCAGACGCTCGCGGCTCGCCTCCGTGACGGCCTGCATCGTGGGCATTCCGCGTTCCTTGAGCTGGTTCGCGAATTCCACCTGCAGGATCGAGTTCTTCTTCACGATGCCGAACAGCACGAGGAGCCCCAGCGACGTGAAGATGTTGAGCGACTGTCCGAAGATGACGATCGAGAACAGAGCGAACGGCACGGTGAGCGGCAGAGCCAGGAGAATCGTGATGGGGTGCAGCCAGCTCTCGAACTGTGCGGCCAGGATGAGGTACATGAAGATGAACGACATGCCGAACGCGAGCATGAAGTTCTGCGCCGCGCGGCCCTGCTCCTTCGAGCGGCCGATGAACCGGTACGAGTAGCTGGGGTCGAGGTTCATGGCCTTCGCCTCGGCGACGAGCGCGTCCATGGCCGTCTGAGAGGAGGTGCCCGGCAGCATGTTGGCGTAGATCGTCACCTGCCGGCGGCGATTGAGGCGGTTGATCTCCGAGGGGCCCGTTCCGGCCGTCACCTTGGTCACGTCCTCGAGCGGCACCGTGCCGAGGCGCGTGGACGGAACCGTCAGCTTGCGGAGGACGTCCGTCGAGCCGCGGTCAGTCGAAAGGGCCTTCAGGTACACGTCGTACTGCTCGCCGCCGTCGGCGAACGCCGAGACCCTCCCGCCC
>CAZXSG010001211.1:0-1631 GCA_964643185.1 uncultured Holophagales bacterium | reverse complement strand
TGGGCCGACGCGGCACGCGTGATGGGGGTCGACGGCCGTCGCGCCGGCGGAGGCGTCGGGGCCTTCGCGCGTGGCTCGTACACGTCTTCGACGAACGCCGTGTCCGTGGCGACGTCGGGGCGGTCCATACCCGCCCAGGGGTCGTCGAGGTCCACCGCACGGAAAGCTCCCGATGCGGGACGGCGATCCCGCAGCTTCGCGTAGACGGAGCCGAGAGCGCGGGGCTGGGAGGTATCCACGAGGTGAGCCGGAGGGCCCGCGGGAGCCGTCGACGCCGGCGCGGGCTCCGAAACCACGGGCGCGGTGAGCGCGCGGGATCGGGCCGGGGGAGCGGGAACCGTCGCGGAAGGAGGCCGCGGCGGCGTCGGAACGGTTGCCGAGTCTGGCCTCGCGGCGCCGGAGGACGCCGCGCTCATCCCCGCGGCGCCGGAGGACGCCGCGCTCATCCCCGCCGCGCCGCTGTGGGACCTCGCCCGGTCCAGCTTGGCGGCCAGCTCGAGGAACCTCTGATCCACCTCGACGCGGTAGTAGCGCTCAAGAGCCTGCATGACGCGGACCTCGAGAGCGACGTGGGGCGTCATGGGAAGCCCGGTGAGGAACGAGATCTCATCCACCGCCGGCAGGTCGGACGGATCGCGCATGGCGAGCGCGATGTTGCGTCCCACGCGGCGAAAGGGAATGACGAAGAGCCGCGCGGCGAGCTTGGCGGGAACGAGCCTCAGGATGTCGGGGCGAATGTCGGCGAGGTCGTCGACGCCCGCGGGCGGCGCCTGGCGCTGAGCCGAAAGGGCGCGCAGCATGAGGTGCTCGCTGAGCGCACCGGTCTCGAGCGCGGCCGTGCCGAAGCGGATTTTCGCCTTGCCTCGCTGCGCGAGGATGCGGTCCCGCATCTCGGAGTGAACGGCCTTTGCATTGACGAGGATGTCCCCGATGCGAACGATCGACACGGCTCCGACATGATGCCCGGAAGACGGCGTGGCTACAATCGGCGCGCATGAGCCGGCCGATTCGCGTCCTGATCGCCAAGCCCGGGCTGGACGGGCACGACCGTGGTGCCAAGGTCATCGCTCGGGCTTTCCGGGACGCCGGGATGGAGGTCATCTACACCGGCCTGCGGCAAACGGCTTCACAGATCGCTGCCGCCGCGGTGCAGGAAGACGTCGACGTGGTGGGGCTCTCGATCCTCTCGGGCGCGCACAACGCGCTCGTTCCCGAAGTGCTCCGCGCGCTTCGCGAGAAGGGCGGCGTGGAGATCCAGGTCGTGCTGGGCGGCATCATCCCCGAGGCCGACATCGAGCCCCTGAAGGCCCAGGGGGTTCGCGAGGTTTTCCTGCCCGGCACGCCGATGCTCGAAGCGGTCGAGGCCGTGCGAAAGCTCGTTCCCCAGGCCCTTTGAACGAGACTTCGCGTTTCGATTGCAGCGTTTCCGGCCTTCGGGCGACGCTACGTTTCATCTCCGCGGGCCGCTCGGCCGCGCTCTCGCCGGAGGCGCTCGATTCGCTGCGCGAGGGTGCCGAGGGGATCCCCGCCGGGCTCGGCCTCGTCGTGCTCGAGGGCGCGCGAGCAGACCTCTTCTCGCCCGGGGCCAACCTCAAGGCGCTCGGGGATCTCGAGCCCTGGGCCGTTCCGGA
>CAZXSG010001210.1:366-1642 GCA_964643185.1 uncultured Holophagales bacterium | reverse complement strand
GGGCAGAACCTCATGCTCGAGCTCTCGGCCGGGCGCGTCGGCAACTTCCTCACGGCTCAGCCCGCGAGCGGCGACCTCAGCGTCTCGCGTTGGACCGACCGTCTGACGAACGTTCGCTACGACAGCTCCCCGACCTATGACGACACGGACCGTCCCCGGACTCTGTTCGGCGGCAGCGCCACCTACTTCCTCAGCGGTGCGCTGGGAAACCACCAGTTCAAGGCCGGCGGCGACTACGACAAGACCGCCGGTGACCGGCTCGTCTTCAACACCGGCGCTCCGAGCGATCCGTCTTTCTGCCCCGCGGGCCTCCGCTGCGGCGCCACGTTCACGTTCAACGGCTTCGACGCGCAGGGCAACCGGATTCCCTTTCAGCAGAACGTCACGGAATCCCAGGGCGTCACGGCGCGCTCCGGCCGGTCTCTCTCCGGCTACATTCAGGACCAGTGGCGTCCCAACACGCAGCTGACGCTGAACCTGGGCCTTCGCTACGACAACTCCATTCAGGAGAACACCACGGGCCTCGAGGTCATCGACTTCAAGAAGGTGCAGCCCCGTCTCTCGGCGGCGTACGACATCCTCGGTGACGGAAAGAACGTCGTGCGAGCGAGCTACGGCTGGTTCTACGACGAGCCCGGCCTCACCCTCGTGCGCCTTCTGCAGTCGGGCACCGTGGCCCCCATCGGCCGCACGTACCGCTGGTCGACGACGCAGCAGCGCTGGAACCTCATCAACTCGACGGGCGGTACGGCGAACGGCTTCAACCTCGTCGATCCGGACATCAAGCCCACGTACGAAGAGCAGATCAACGTCGCGTTCGAGCGCGAGCTCTTCCGCAACACCCGCGCCTCGTTCACCTACGTCTACAAGAAGGCTCACGACATCTACGAGGACTCTGCCCTCGACGACAACGGCGACGTGTTCATCATCACCAACCGGCCCGGCGGCCTCGACGTCCTCGAGTACGACTACTCCGGCTTCATCCTCGAGGCGTCGCACCGCTTCACGCGCGGTCTCGTGAACGCGAGCTACGTGTACTCCAAGAGCCAGGGCTCGATCGACTCGTCGGCCGGCCAATTCGGTGGCGTCGACTTCGACCACAACCCCGAGAATTCCAAGAACCGGTACGGCTACCCGGCCGCCGACCCGCCGCATCAGAACCACAACTTCGCCGCCTCCCCCATTCCGCTCCCCCAAGCCCACCCCGGCACGAACCCCGCCCTCCCCGCGGGCCCTCCGCGACACACCACCTCCCCACAGCCCACCGCGCGCCCCC
>CAZXSG010001210.1:0-356 GCA_964643185.1 uncultured Holophagales bacterium | reverse complement strand
GTTCTCGACTTCAACCTCGAGAAGCAGTTCCGCATCGGCCCCATCGGCCTTTCGATCATCGGCTCGGTCTTCAACGCCCTCGACAAGGAAGCCGCCTTGACCTACGGCGGGACGATCGAGTCCCCCGCGACCCTCAAGCAGCCCCTCACGTATCAGCGTCCCCGGAACTACCAGATCGGCGCGCGCGTCGAGTTCTAGAGGACCTCTCGGCCCGGGCGGAGCCCGCGGCAGATTTTCCGGCCGGGCCCGGACGCTCCTCTCGGAGCGTCCGGGCCCTTCTCGTTTCCGGAGCCGCCTGAGACGAGATGGTCCGCCTGCCTCGCGAGGTGGACTCCGTCGGGGGCGCCCCACCGTCC
>CAZXSG010001209.1:0-1646 GCA_964643185.1 uncultured Holophagales bacterium | reverse complement strand
AATGACGCTGCCCGGGCTGTGGGAGCAAACGTGCCTCAAGGCCGGCCTGCCCGGTGACGCGTTCCGGGCCTCCGGAGGAATCGTCCTTTACAGGTTCGCTACCGAGGACTTCTAGACAGGGCGTAGAGCAGGACCGACGCCGCCACCGACGCGTTGAGCGACTCGACCCGGCCTTCGAGCGGGACCCGGACGGAGAGGTCCACGGCGAGGCGAACGGCCTGCGAAAAACCGTGTCCCTCCGAGCCGACGGCGAGGACGAACGGTCTGTCCAAACCCGCCGTGGGCAGCTCGCTCCCGTCGTGCGCGTCGGCGCCCACGAGGCGCGCGTTGACGGCCTTCACCCAGGAGACGGCGTCCCCGGGCCCGACGCCCGTGGCGAGGGGCACGCGAAGAACGCTGCCCGCCGAGGCGCGGAATGCCTTCGTCGCGAACGGGGACGCGCAGCCCTTCGTGAGCATCGCGGCCGAGGCTCCGAAGGCCTCGGCCGAGCGCAGGATCGCCCCCACGTTGGCGGGATCCTGGATCCCGTCGAGGAGGAGCGCGAAGCCGGCCGCCGGGAGCGCGAGCTCCGCGGGCGGAACGCTCCACGGCGCCGCGAGCGCGACCGCGCCCCGGGTGGAGCGCAGATCCGAGAGCTTCTCGAGGACCCGCGCGGCGCACGGAACCAGCTCGGTGCCGGCTTTTGACAGCGCCGACGAGAGATCCCGCGGGAGCCCGCCGGTTTCGAAGAAGACGCGCACCGGCACCACTCCGGCGTCGAGGGCATCGCGGAGCGTTCGGGTTCCTTCGAGGGCGAACAGGGTCCCCTCGGAGAGAGCCTCGAGGCTCTCCTTCACGAGCGGGTTCTGCAGCGAGGTGACGGACTCGATCAAAGCTTCTGCATTGTGAGGGAAGGCGCTGGCTGTTAAAACGCTGGAAATGAAAGCGACCCTTGCCGCGGCAGCGGCTGCAACGGCCAAGGTATCTCCCTGGGCCGCTCTCTGGACCTTCCCTTCGATTCTCTTCTCGGCTTTCCTCGTGGCCTGGGGGGCGGAGGCCGCGCAGTTTCTCGTCTCGCAGGGTCTCGCCCTCGCGCTCCTCGCGTGGCTCCAGACTCTGCCCGAGTTCGCGGTCGAGGCCGTGATCGCGTGGGAGGCCGGCAAGGACGCGTCGAGGCTCCACTACGCCATCGCGAACTTCACCGGTTCGATCCGGCTCCTCGTGGGCCTCGGCTGGCCTCTCGTGTTCTTCACGGCGTGGTTCTTCGCCCGCCGCAAGGGAGTCAAGGACTACAGGGTCGATTTCGACGACGAGCATTCCCTCGAGGTCATGGGAATGCTTCCGCCGCTCCTCTGGTTCACGGCGATCTGGTGGAAGGGCAGCCTCGGCCTCTGGGACGCCGGAATCCTCTCGTTCTGCTATTTCGCCTACCTCTTCGCGCTCTCGCGCCTCCCGCCCCGCGAGGGCGACATCGAGGAGGAAGAAGACCTCCCGATCGTCTCGAAGAAGATCCTTCGCCTCACCCCCGGGAAGCGGGGAGCCGCCCTGGCCGCCGTGTTCCTCCTGGGAGGCGGGCTCCTCCTGGCGTCGGCGCACTCGTTCGTCGAGTCGATGCTGGCCGTGGCCATCGCGGCGGGCATCGCTCCATTCGTCTTCGTACAGTGGGT
>CAZXSG010001208.1:0-1652 GCA_964643185.1 uncultured Holophagales bacterium | reverse complement strand
GAATCGTTTCCCCTCCCCACGTGGGGTTCGGGGGGATCGAGAAACCCCCGGGATCACTGCGCCGGCAACACCAGGCGGACGACGAGCCCGCCGCCGGCCCGGCTCATGAGCGTGAGAGCGCCGCCGTGGGCCTCCACGATCTCGCGGCAGAGCGGCAGCCCGAGACCGCTCCCACCCGGCTTCGTGGAGTGGAACGGCAGGAGCACTCTGGAGAGATCCTCCCCCTCCAGACCCGAACCGCGGTCCAGCACCTCGACCGTGAGGAGCCCTTCCGCCTCGCGCGCCCGCACCACCGTTTCGCCCGGCGGGCTGCCCGCTTCCACCGCGTTCTTGAGGAGGTTGAGGAGCACCTGCTGCATCTGCGCGCGGTCGAGCGAAGCCGGCGGAAGGTCCGCCGGCAGATCCCGCCGGAAGGGCACGAGCGGCTCGAGAGCGTCGAGCAGCTCGGCGAACGGAACGCTCTCCTTGCGCGGGAGGGGCAGCCGCGCGAAGCGCGCGTAGCCCTCGAGGAAGCCGGAGAGCGACGACAGCCTCTCGTCCACGGTGCCGAGCAGGCCCTCGGCCCGCGCGGTCTCTCCTCGGCCGAGGAGGGCGCGCGCGGAATGGACGAGGGAGCTCGCGGGGGCCAGGGAGTTGTTCAGCTCGTGGCTCATCACCCGGATCACGCGCTTCCACACCGCGACCTCCTGGCGGCGCAGCTCCTGCGTGATGCGCTCCACGAGGACGAGCGTGACGCTGCGGGTGTGGAGGCGCAGCTCGCGGAAGGCGACCCGGAACGTGTCTCCCGCGAGCACCTCGTCGGGCGCGCCGCCCGCGACCACGAGCCCGTCGCGGCCCGACACGAGAGCGGCGGCGAGCGGCTCGGGCAGGCCCTGCGAGGTCTCGGCGAGGGAGCGCCCCTCGAGCGCGCCCGCCTTCGCGAGGAGCGTGCGCGCCGCGAGGTTCGCGAAGACGACGCGCCCGCGCTCGTCCACGAGGAGGAGCGACATGGGCGCGCTCTGGAGCACGGTGTCGAGGAGCAGCTCGCGGGCGAGGAGATCGCCCCGGCTCCGGCGGAGCGCCTCGCCCATGGAGTTGTACAGCGCGACGAGCTCGGTGAGCTCGCCGGTGGCAGGGGGCGCGAGGCGGAGGCTGAAGTCGCTTTCGGCATAGCCGCGCACGCCGTCGGTGAGCGCTTCGAGCGTTCGCCTCACCCGCGAGAGCGTGCGCCCCACGGTGAGGCCGAAAACGGTGAGACCGAACGCCGCGCCGAGCAGCGTCACCGCGATGGGTGGCAGCTTCAGGGACGACGCCAGCGTCGACGCCCCCGCCGACGCGACGATCGAGAACGCCACCTGGAGCGCGAGGAGCCGCGTGAGCCTCGGGGGCCCGCCGTTCATTCCGGCGATCGTATCCGCGTGGCCTTGGAAGGACTCAATCGGCGGTGGTTCTCGGCCGCCGCTCGAGCGCGATCCCCAGACGCTCCATGCGGCGGTAGAGCGCCTGCCGGCTGAGGCCGGCCTCCTGCGCCGCTTTCTGCACGTTGCCGCCGCATCGCGTGAGGAGCGCCTCGATGCTCTCGCGCTCGCCGGCCACAGGGGGCGTCTCCTCGCGAGGGTCGGCCGCGGGCGGAACCCCCCTCCAACCGGTTGGCCGTCAGCCAGCGGGGGGAC
>CAZXSG010001207.1:0-1657 GCA_964643185.1 uncultured Holophagales bacterium | reverse complement strand
CACGGGCGGTAACTCCGGCAGCCCGACGCTGAACGGCCAGGGCGAGCTCGTGGGCCTCAATTTCGACCGCGTTTGGGAGAACGTCGCCGGGGACTTCGGCTGGAACGCCGACCGCTCTCGCAACGTGAACGTGGACATCCGCTTCGCGCTGTTCCTCATGAAGATCGAGAAGGCCGACGCGCTCCTCGAGGAGATCCTGAGGACGAAAGGAACGCTGTGAGCCAGGGGGTCGACGAGAAGATCCGCATCCTCATCACGGGCGGCACGTTCGACAAGGACTACGACGAGATCGGCGGGAAGCTCTTCTTCCAGGACACGCACATCCACGAGATGCTGAAGCTGGGCCGCTGCCGCGTTCCCGTGGAGGTGCGGACGATCATGATGGTCGACAGCCTCGACATGACGGCGCAGGACCGCGAGCTCATCCTCTCGAACTGCCGTCAGGCGCCCGAGCGGCGCATCGTGATCACGCACGGAACGGACACGATGACCGAGACGGGCGAGGTGCTGGCCGCGGCCGCGCTCGACAAGGTCATCGTGCTCACCGGGGCCATGGTGCCGTACGCGTTCGGCAGCTCCGACGGGCTGTTCAACCTCGGCAGCGCCCTCTCGTTCGCTCAGGCCCTCGAGAGGGGCGTTTACCTCGCGATGAACGGGCGCTGCTTCGAGGCCGGCAAGGTGCGCAAGAACCGCGGCCTCGGGGTATTCGAGGCCGTCTGAGGTCGGTGTCCCCCGTGGGGGGCCTGGGGGATCGAGAAACCCCCAGGATCAGTTTCAGCGCGCCGGAGGCGTTTCCCGGCCCGGAGGGCTGAACAAAGTCAGATCTTCTCGATGCGGTGGGCGAGGAAGCCGTCCGGAAGGGGCATGCCGGTGGCGCGGACGCGGTCGCCCACGACGATCCCCGGAGTGGTGGATGCGCCGGGCGCGAGCACGACGGTCGTGTCGTCGATCTTCCAGACCCCTCCCCTCACCGAGGGCAGCAGGGTGACCGTCCCCTCGAAGCGGGTCATGCCGGCGGGCGGCGGTGCCACGGTGACCTTGGTGATGATCTGAGCGGTCAAGCGGCCCGCCGAGTCCCGCGTGCCGAGCACGTCGACGGTGTCGCCGACGCGCGGCTCGCCGACGATGCGCGTGGCGCTGGTGACGACGACCTCTTCGGAGCGGGTCGCGGCCGTCGTGGACGCGGTCTTGATCTTCCAGAGGGACGTGTCGATCGACTCCACGACGCCGCGCAGCCTCTCGGCGGCGGGCTCGGGCACGCGGCCGAGCACGAGCACCCGGAGCGCCGTGAGCACGCGCTCCCGGTTCTCGGCGATGACGAGCACCGGATCCCCCACGCGGAGGTCGGCAAGGGTCTGCGTGCGGCCATCGGGCCCGCCGAAGCTCGTCTCCCGCGTCACGGTGACCCGGGTGCCCAGGAGACCGAACTGCATCGCGGCGACGTCCACGGACTCGACGTTCGCGCGGAACGTCGCCGTCGACGTGTCCGACGTGACGACGATCGTCTCGGCCCTCGGCATGCCGGTGGAGCGGGTCGCGAGGATCGCGAGGATCCGGACGCCGGGGCGGACGTCGGCGATGGTGCCGGCGCGGCCGTCGGCCGTCGTGATCCGGGCGTCCTTCGTGTCGAACGTGAAGAGGCCTTCGAGGAGCGTCA
>CAZXSG010001206.1:0-1660 GCA_964643185.1 uncultured Holophagales bacterium | reverse complement strand
CGGCCGCCCAGCTTGCGGGCCGTGCCGGGAAGGTGGGCCGGGGCGCAGCGCCGCGGGGGCGGGGCTTCGAGAGCAACATCGTTCATGACAGGCCCTCCGCCTCGGCGAAGCCGAAGACCCGGTTGAAGTTCTGCACGGCCTGGGACGCCGCACCCTTGAGCAGGTTATCGAGAGTGGACACGATCACCGCCCGCCGGCCGCCCGGCAGCACCACGAACCCGATATCGCACCGCGGTGTGTTCACGACCTCGCCGATCTCGGGCAGCTCGCCCGGGGTCCGCACGTTCACGAACGGGGCCGTTCCGTACGCCGCCGCGTACCGCGAAACGAGCGCCTCTTCCGAGACGGGCGAGGAGAACGAGACGTGCAGCGTCGTGAGCATGCCGCGCACGATGGGCAGGAGATGCGGCACGAACACGAAGTCCGCGCCGGCGTGGAGGCCCAGCCTCTGCCGCATCTCGGGCTCGTGCCGGTGCTTACCCACTCCGTAGGCCTTGAAGTTGCCCGCGAGCTCGGAGAACGAGAACGCGATATCGGCTTTCTTTCCGGCGCCGGAGACGCCGCTCTTGGCGTCGGCCACGATCGACGCACCCGTCGCGAGGAGGTCCAGCACGGGCTTGAGGGCCAGAAGCACCGTGGTGGGATAGCAGCCGGGGTTCGCGACGAGCCGGGCTCCCTCGAGCGCTCCGTCCGTCCACTCCGTCAGGCCGTAGACGGCTTCCTCGAGGAGCTCGGGCGCGGGGTGCGTGAACCCGTAGTGACGCTCGTAGTCGCTGCCCGAGGCGAGCCGGAACGCGCCAGAAAGGTCGATCACCTTCACCCCCGCCTCGAGCAAGGGACGCGCGACCTCGGCCGAGAGCTCGTGAGGCGTCGCGAGGAACACGGCGTCGGGGGACGTCGCGAGAGCCGCGTCGACGCTGAACGGCGCGACTGTGGGTAGCGCTGGCAGCGCCCGGCCCCGCAGGCTCGGGTGGACCGCGACCGGGACGGCCTTTCCGCTGCCGCTCCCGAAGAGTCCCACGACCTCGGCCCGGGGATGCCGGGCCAGGAGAGCCGTCAGCTCCCCACCCGAATACCCCGTGGCTCCCACGATGGCGACACGTGTCATGTCGACGTTTCCCTTTCGCGCTCTCGCTGTTGCTGAAGATTTCGCGCGTGTCAGCGGACGGGCTGACGTCGCGCGGCCGTGGATCTCGGCCCGAGCGGGGCGAGCAGCCGCTCGGCGGCATGCGCGGCGTCGGCCGGGGAACGCGCCGCGAGGAAGATGGTGTCGTCGCCGGCGATGGTGCCCGCGATGCCGGGGATGAGGCCGGTCTCGTCGATGGCCCGCGCCACCGTGTGCGCCGCGGCCGGCGGCGTGCGGATGACGACGATCGTGGCGGCGACGTCCACCGTGAGCACGAACTCCCGGAGCGCCCGGTCGAGCCGGTCCTCGAGGCGATCCGCGGGCGGGGTGACGTCGGCTCCCATGAGCACGTAGCCCGAGGCCGTCTTGGCGACCGCGAGGTCCCGGAGGTCTCGCGAAAGAGTGGGCTGCGCCACCGCATAGCCCCGCTGCGCGAGCTGCGCCTGGAGCTCCTCCTGCGAGTGGACGTGGCCGTCCCTCACGATCCGGAGGATCTCTTACCGCCTGCGGAGGGCCGCTCCGGTCGCGGCAGAA
>CAZXSG010001205.1:0-1662 GCA_964643185.1 uncultured Holophagales bacterium | reverse complement strand
GTGACCTCCGACGCGAAGGACGACAGCTGGTCGACCATCGTGTTGATGGTGTTCTTCAGCTCCAGGATCTCGCCGCGCACGTCGACGGTGATCTTCTTGGAGAGGTCGCCGTTGGCCACGGCCTTGGTGACGTCGGCGATGTTGCGGACCTGCCCCGTGAGGTTGCCGGCCATGAGGTTGACGTTGTCGGTGAGGTCCTTCCACGTGCCCGCCACGCCGCGCACGTCGGCCTGGCCGCCCAGCTTCCCTTCGGTGCCGACTTCACGCGCGACGCGGGTCACTTCCGACGCGAACGAGCGGAGCTGGTCGACCATCGTGTTGACGGTGTCCTTCAGCTCCAGGATCTCGCCCTCGACGTCGACGGTGATCTTCTTGGTGAGGTCGCCGTTCGCGACGGCCGTGGTGACCGCCGCGATGTTGCGCACCTGCGCCGTGAGGTTCCCGGCCATGAGGTTGACGTTGTCGGTGAGGTCCTTCCACGTGCCCGCCACGCCCTTGACCTTGGCCTGGCCGCCGAGCTTGCCCTCGGTGCCGACCTCGCGCGCGACGCGCGTCACCTCGGAAGCGAACGTCGAGAGCTGCGTGACCATGGTGTTGACCGTCTTGGCGGTCTTCAGGAACTCGCCTTCGAGCGGCCGGCCCTCGCGCTCGAGCGCCATCATCTGTGAGAGGTCGCCCTTGGCGACGGCGCCGATGACGCGGGCGGTTTCCGTGGTCGGATGCACGAGATCCTCGATGAGCTCGTTGACGAACCCGATCGAGGCGGCCCAGGCGCCCGGCGCGTCGCCCAGGAACGCGCGCTGGTTGAGGCGGCCCTGCTTGCCCACGGCGCGGCCCAGGCGTTCCAGCTCGCGAGCCATGCGTTCGTTGAGGTCCACCACGTCGTTGAACGCGTCGGCGATGCGCGCGTCGACGCCGGTCGCGTCCTCGGGGAGGCGCACGCTGAAGTCGCCGCGTTTGAGCCGGTTGAGCGCCGCGAGGAGCTGGCGTTGAGGGTTCGTCGCGTTCGCTTCCTTTTCGCCCGGAAGCGGCGGTGGGGGAGGTGGAGGCGGGGCTGCCGCTCGCCCACCGTTCGATTTCTTCGGGGTCGGTTCGGGTTTCATGGTTCCTCCCAAACGATGCGGCGAATCACAGCGGCACGACTCGAGACGGCTCTTCCGTGACGACTCTCCAAAGAACGACTCCGCAGGGACCGAGAAAAACCAATCGGAGAACGGGACAGTACGTATGTGATTCGCGGAATTCAAGGCTCCCGAGTCAACGCATCCGGTGGCAGGGCGCTTGCGATGCACCCGGCATGAAGAAAGACGTGATTCCCGGCGAGCCCACCCTGCGCGACGAAGCGCTCGACCGCATCAAGGCCCTCCTCGCGGACATGGACGTCGCGATGCTCACCACGGAATCGTCCGATGCCGAGCTGCGCAGCCGCCCCATGACGCTCGAGAAGCGCGAGTTCGACGGCGAGCTGTACTTTCTGGCCTCGAGCAGCATGACGGCCCGTAAGGACATCGCAGCGTCTCCGCGCGTGAACGTGTCCTGCGCAGACTCCAAGAGCCACCGCTATCTCGCGCTCTCCGGGGATGCCGAATGGCTCGACGACCGGGAGCGGATGGCCAAGGAGAAGGGCCTACGGACCGCCGATGGGCTGGGCATGCTGCTGCA
>CAZXSG010001204.1:0-1663 GCA_964643185.1 uncultured Holophagales bacterium | reverse complement strand
GGTCCACAACGGGGAACGCTATCTGGACGCGCCGCAAGAAGTTCCGCTGCATCCAGTCGGCCGAGGGGAACAACACCTCGCGCTCGCGGCCGTTCTCGAAGAGGAAGGCGCGGCTGTGCTCGAGGAAGCGGCCGACGATGCTGCGGACCCGGATGTTCTCGGAGAGACCCGTGATGCCCGGCGTGAGGCAGCAGATGCCCCGCACCACGAGCTCGATCGGCACGCCGGCCTGAGACGCCTCGTAGAGCGCGGCGATGACCTGCGGCTCGACGAGGGCGTTCAGCTTGGCGCGGATCCCCGAGGGGCGCCCCTCGCGGGCGTGGCGCGTTTCCCGCGAGATCCACTCGAGCACCCGGGCGTGGAGGTCCCGGGGAGCGGTCACGAGGCGCTGGAACCGCGTCTTCCCCGCAAACCCTGTGAGCGCGTTGAAAAGCTGGGTCGCGTCCTCGCCGAACTCGGGACGGCACGTGAGCAGCCCGAAGTCGGTGTAGAGCCGCGCCGTCGCCGGGTTGTAGTTGCCGGTGCCCATGTGCACGTAGCGCCGGATCTCGTCTTTCTCGCGGCGCACGACGAGCGCGATCTTCACGTGCGTCTTGAGCCCGACGACGCCGTACACCACGTGCACGCCCGCCTGCTCCAGGGCCTTGGCCCACACGATGTTCTTCTCTTCGTCGAAGCGGGCTTTGAGCTCCACGAGCACCGCGACCTGCTTGCCGTTCTCGGCGGCCCGCACGAGCGCCGGAATGATGGCCGAATCGGCGCTCGTCCGGTACAGCGTCATCTTGATCGCGAGCGTCTTTTCGTCGTCGGCGGCGCGCTCGATCATCTCGGAGACGGGCGCGAAGGAGTCGTACGGGTGGTGCAGAAGAATGTCGCTCGCGCGAATGGCCCGGAAGATCGACGTGTCGGGCTGGTGCAGCACCTCGGGCACGGCGGGCGTGAACGGCGGGTCCTTCAGATCCCTGCGGTCCAGCTTGACGAGCGACATGAGGTCGCCCGCGCCGAGCGGCCCGTCCACCTCGTAGAGATCGGACTCGCCGATCTCGAGCTGGCGGGCGAGGAGCTTGCGGATGCGCTTGGGCGTCTTCGGGGCGACCTCGAGGCGCACGACGGCTCCGAAGCGGCGGCGGCGAACCTCCTGCTCGATGGTGGCGAGGAGATCGCCGGCCTCGTCTTCCTGGATCTCGATGTCGGCGTCGCGCGTCACCCGGAAGGGGTGTGAGGACACGATCTCGAGACCCTGGAAGAGCTCACTCAGGTTGGCCTGTACGAACGCCTCGAGGAAGATGAACTCGGCCTTCTCCGACCGGATCTTCTTCTTGCCCTCGGTGATCTCGCGAACCGAGATGAGGCGCGGCAGGGCCGGGGGCATTTTCACGCGGGCGAACTTCGTTTCGTTGGTCTCGGGGTTGTGGACCTCGATCGCGAGGTTGAGCGAGAGGTTGGAGAGGAACGGGAAGGGGTGGCCCGGGTCCACGGCGAGCGGCGTGAGCACGGGCAGTACGTAACGGCGGAAGTAGTTCTGCGCCGCGGCCTTCTGGCCGTCGTTGAGATCGGTCCAGGCCAGGATCGCGCCGCCCGCCAGCGACAGCTTCGGAAGCAGGTCGGTCATGAGGCAGGCGGTCCGGCCGGCCTTCATCCGCTGGACGGCGTTCGGAATCGC
>CAZXSG010001203.1:0-1664 GCA_964643185.1 uncultured Holophagales bacterium | reverse complement strand
GATCACCGGCGCCGACGCCATCCATCCCGGGTACGGCTTCCTCGCCGAGAACGCCCATTTCGCGGAGATCCTGAAGGACGTCGGCCTCACGTGGATCGGACCCTCGCCCGACGCAATCCGGCGAATGGGCGACAAGTCCGTCGCGAAGTCGACGGCGAAGTCCGCAGGGGTGCCCACGGTTCCGGGGAGCCCCGGCCCTCTCGAGTCGGTCGAGGACGCCCTCACCCTCTGCGGCCGGATAGGGTATCCCGTGCTGTTGAAGGCGGTTGCCGGGGGCGGTGGCCGGGGCATGCGCGTGGCCCGCAACGACAAGGAGCTCGCCGTCGGTTTCGACCTCGCGACGTCTGAAGCGGAGAAAGCTTTCGGCAACGGCTCGGTCTACCTCGAGAAGTACCTGGCGGAGCCGCGCCACGTCGAGATCCAGATCTTCGGCGACCGGTTCGGGAAGATCGTGCACCTCGGTGAGAGGGAGTGTTCGCTCCAGAGGCGGCACCAGAAAATCTGGGAAGAGTCGCCTTCACCGGCCATGAACGCCGATCTCAGGCGACGGATGGGTGACGCCGCGATCGCCGCGGCGCGCGCCGTGGACTACGTGGGCGCGGGCACGGTCGAGTTCCTTCTCGACCAGGACGGATCGTTCTACTTCATGGAGATGAACACCCGAATCCAGGTGGAGCATCCCGTGACCGAAATGGTGACCGGCTTCGACCTCGTGAAGGAGCAGATCCGCGTCGCCGCGGGCGACGGACTGTCGTTCCCGCGGGTCGATACCGAAGCCTTCAAGCCCCGGGGGCACGCCATCGAGTTCCGCATCAACGCGGAAGACCCGGAGACGTTTTCTCCGTCACCAGGGACCATCACGACGTTGAACATCCCCGGTGGGCCCGGCGTCCGCGTCGACACGGCGGCGTATGCCGGCTGGAAGATCCCCCCGCACTACGATTCGCTGATCGCCAAGCTGATCGTTCACGGACGCGACCGGGAGGAGGCGATGGCCCGAGGCAAGAGGGCGCTGGGTCTTTTCATCGTGGAAGGGGTCAAGACGACGATCCCACTCCACCTCCGGCTCCTCGAGAACGTCGACGTGAGGCATGGGCGGGTTTCGACGAAATGGCTCGAGCGCTTCCTGGCGCGGGAAAAAGGCGCTCCCGCGTAAACGCGGCGTGTGTTTCTGGCCTTCGGGTGAACGCGTGATCGTTTGAGCGATTTTGCCGCGGCCGCGGACGTTGCGAGCCCGGCTCTTCCGGGACGCGTGTACCTCGTGGGCTTCATGGGCTCGGGCAAGACGAGCGCGGGCCGCCTGCTCGCGGAGCGCGAAGGGGTGCCCTTCGTGGACCTCGACGTCGCGTTCGAGTCGCTGACGGGAAAGACCATCCGGGAGACGTTCGAGACCCGGGGAGAACCCTGGTTCCGCGAGCGGGAGAAGGAACTCCTCCGGGGCACGGAGGTCCTTCCTCGGGCGGTCGTCGCTCTCGGAGGAGGTACGTTCGTCACGGGCGATAGCGCGGCGTGGATCGCTCGCCATGGTGGTCCGTCGGTCTTTCTCGACGTCCCGTTCGAGGTCATCGCGACGCGGCTTTCGGGCAAGTCCGTCGACCGTCCGCTGTTCCGCTCGCTCGAAGAGGCGCAACGTCTCTATGAGGCCCGGCGGCCGTCCTATAGAC
>CAZXSG010001202.1:0-1665 GCA_964643185.1 uncultured Holophagales bacterium | reverse complement strand
ACCGGCGCGTTTGCGATGCTCCGTCCCGGGGCCACCCGCGAGGCCGCGGCGAAAGAGCTCGCGAGCGTCGCCCGGGAGCTCGAGAAGACGTACCCCGGGACGAACAAGGGCTGGGGCACGCGGATCCTCTCGTTCCGCGAGATGTTCGTGGGAAACGGCACGGACAAGTTCATGGCGCTCCTCCTCGCCGCCGTGGGATTCGTTCTCGTGATCGGCTGCGTCAACCTCGCGAACCTCTTCCTTACGAGATCTCTCGCCCGCGAGAAGGAGCTCGCCGTGCGCCTCGCGCTCGGCGCGACGCGTGCCGATCTGCTGCGGACGACGTTCGTCGAGGTTCTTCTCCTCGCTCTCGTGGGCGGCGTCCTCGGCACGTTCCTCGGGCACCAAGCGATCCGAGCGCTGGTATCAGGCTTCCCCGAGGAGCTGCCCTACTGGGTTTCCCTGGAGCTCGACGTCCGGGTCCTCGGCTTCACGCTCGCGGCCACGCTGGTCTCGGGGCTCCTCGCGGGCATCCTGCCCGCGCTGCGGGCTTCTCAGACCGCGGTCTCGGGCTCCCTCGCCGAAGGGGGCCGGGGCGCGTCCCGCTCCGTACGCTCCCGCAGGCTCGCCGACGGCCTCGTCGCCGCCGAGATCGCGCTGGCGCTCGCGCTCCTCGTGGGCGGCGCGCTCGCCATCAAGAGCGCCCGCGCGCTCGTCACCGCAGACTCGGGCTTCGACACGTCGCGGCTCGCCACATTCCGGGCGTTCCTCCCGGGCGACCGGTTCGACTCTCCCGCCGTCCGCGGCGAGCACGTGGCGCGGCTCGCCGAAGCTCTGTCCTCTTTGCCTGGTGTCCACTCGGCCGCGATCACCACGTCGCTCCCCATCGACGACGGAGGGAGCCCTCGCCGGGCCGTGCCCGACGGCCCGCTCACCGGTGACGCCGACCGCGACCAGATCGGGATCGTCGCGATCGGCGTGACGGCCACGACGCTCCAGGTTCTGGGGCTGCCCCTCGTCTCCGGGCGCGGCTTCACCGAGGCCGAGATCCGCGATCCCGAGGCCCCGGTGGCGATCGCGTCCCGGGCTCTCGCGGCGCGTTTCTTTCCCGGGCGGGAGGCCGTCGGGGGCCGGGTGGGCATCGTGAACGGAGCGACGACGACCTGGCTCACCATCGCGGGCATCGTTGCGGATGCGCAGTTCGAGGAGTTCGGCGAGGAGACGCCACAGTCGAAGCTGGCACTGTGGGTGCCGTTCGCGAGTCTCGGCAACCGGAGCTTCGCCGTGGTGATGAAGTCCTCCGGGGATCCGGCTCCGCTCCTTCCCCAGGCCCGCGGGGCGGTGCGGGCGTTCGACGCGGCCATTCCTCTGTGGGACCTCCGCACCTACGACGACATCCGCGCGCTCACCACGTGGGAGCAGCGGCTCTTCTCGCGGCTCCTCACGGGCTTCGCGCTCGCGGGGCTCCTCCTCGCCGCGCTCGGGGTCTTCTCGGTGGTCAACGCCTCGGTGGGAGACCGGCTGCGCGAGCTCGCGGTGCGCGTCGCGCTCGGAGCGAAACCTCGCGACATCCTGAAGCTCGTGGGTCGCGACGGCGTGCGGCTCGTGGCGATCGGAGGCGGCGCCGGCCTCGCGCTCTCGTTCGTCGTCCACCGCGTGATGACGGGCTTCCTCTACGGGGCCGCG
>CAZXSG010001201.1:0-1673 GCA_964643185.1 uncultured Holophagales bacterium | reverse complement strand
GGGGCAGGGGGAGGGCGTCGGCGCGGGGCAGGGGGGCCCCGCGCCCCCCCCCGGGACAGCCGTCTTCGGGCCGGCGACGTCCCGGGCCGTTGCGCTGCGCGGGGCGCTCTCCCTGCCCGTCATCGCGCGGCTCGGGAAAGGGAAGACCCTCGCGGACGCCCGCACGCAGCTCGCGGGCATCATGGAGCGCATCCCGTCGGAGAAAGAGCGCGGCTGGACCGCGTCGGCGGTGCCCCTCGCGGAGGATGCCGTCTCGGATCAGCGGATGTCGCTCCTCCTCCTCCAGGGGGCCGTCCTCCTCGTTCTGCTCATCGTGGCCGCCAACCTCGCGGCGCTCCTCCTCGCGCGGGCCGCCCGCAAGACGCGCGACGGCGCCGTGCGCGCCGCCCTGGGCGCGAGCCGCATGGACCTCGCCGCGCCGCTCCTCGCCGAGGGCCTCGTCCTCGCAATCGGCGGATGGCTCTTCGGACTCCTCCTGGGACGCGCGTTTCTGGCCGTCCTCCTCGTCGCGTCTCCCGCGGCGCTGCCCGCGTGGGCGCGGCCTGTCCTCGACGGCCGCGTCCTCCTCGTGAGCCTCGGCGCGGCGCTCAGCACGGCGCTCCTCGCGAGCCTCGTCGCCATCGGCCAGAAGGTGCGCTCGGTACCGATCGAAGCGCTCCGCGAAGGCAGCCGCGCGACACCCTCGCGCGGAGCGCGGCGCGCGCAGGCTGTCTTCGTCGTGCTCGAGCTGACGCTCTCGGTGGCGCTCCTCGGCCTCGCGGGCCTCACGCTTCGCACGCTCTCGAACCTCGCCACGCAGAACCTCGGGTTCGAGAGCCGCGGGCTTCTCGTCGCGAACGTGCTCCTCCCGGGCGCCGAGTTCGAGACGCCCGGGGCCCGCAGGTCCGCGGTGCAGGCCCTGACGGAACATCTTTCCGGGCTTCCCGGCGTGACCTCGGTTTCGGGCACGACGACCCTTCCGCTGGGCGGCCAGTACAACGACACGGTGTTCGGTCTCGAGGACCGGCCCGACGCTCCGGTCACCGAGCCCAACGTCACCGGTGTCGATCAAGTACTGCCCGGCTATTTCGAAACGATGAGCATGGTGCTCCGCGAGGGGCGCGACGTTTCTCCGCGTTCCGCCCCAGGCCCCAGGGAATCCGAGGTGGTCGTGAATCAGGCCTTTGGGCGGCGCTACTTTCCCGGAACGAGCGCAGTCGGAAAGAGAATCTTCTTCGGGCCCCGCGCCAACCCGCGTCGCGCGGCGACCATCGTCGGCGTCGTGGGCGACGTCAAGCGCGAATCGCTGCGGCGTTCCGAGCGCCCTCAGCTCTACTTCTCGTACCTCGACATCACCCCACGCCGCATGACGTTCGTCGTCCGCACCGAGCTCGCTCCCGGAGAGGTCTCGGCACCCGTGCGCTCGGCGATCCGCGAGGTCGCGCCCGCGGCTGCGATCACGAGCGTCGCACCCATGGCGAGCGTCCTGGGCGACAACCTCACGCTGCCCCGATTTCTCGCAGGGCTTCTTTCCTTCTTCGCGCTCACCGCGCTCGTCCTCGCGGCGCTCGGCCTCTTCGGCGTCCTCTCCACGGTGGTCGCGCAGAGAACGAACGAGATCGGCGTACGGCTCGCGCTCGGAGCGCGGCCTGCCGACGTGTTCCGGCTCGTGACGGGACAGGGCCTCTCTCTCG
>CAZXSG010001200.1:0-1674 GCA_964643185.1 uncultured Holophagales bacterium | reverse complement strand
CGCGAGCCTCGGCGCCGTCGGGATCGAGGTGGTTGGGGAGCATTCGGTACGCCGCCTCGGTGAGCCACGAGCGGCAGGTGAGGGTGGTCCCTCGCGGGAGAGCCGGGGGAGAGAACCGGGGCGTCTCGGTCGTCGTGGTCATGTCCCGATGTTAATTTTTTTCAGCCCTCCGGGCCGGGAAACGCCTTCGCGGGAGAAACCTACGCGTCGCATAAGACTTTCGCGTCAGACCCTTGACAGGACTTACGCACCGCGTTATATTTCCCGGCGTCGTGGGAGCACACATGAGACACATCGTTCGCTACCGGAACCGCAAGCTCTATGAGCCCAAGGAACGCCGCTTCGTGACGCTTTCCGATCTCGCCCGCACCGTGGCGCAGGGCGGCAAGGTCGAGGTCGTCCTCTCGGACACCGGCGAGGACATCACCGCCAAGGTTCTCTCGCGGGCGCTCGCCCAGAGCGACACGCCCGTGGCCGCGACCACCGACGCCCTCTCCCGGCTGCTCCGCGCCGGAAGCGACGCCGCCGAGACCGTGGCCGGCGCGCTCGAGAAGGTGGGCGGCAAGACCGTCGCGGCGCGCATGCGCAAGGTCGCCGCGCCCGAACGCCTCGTCGAGTCTCTCTCGCCGCTCACGCGCCGGTTCGACGACGCGCGCAACGAGTTCGAGCGCATCGTGGGAGGCTTCGTGGGCCGCGGCCAGCTCACCTGGGAGGAAGGCACCCGCCTCAAGGACGAGATGGGAGCGGTCTTCCGGGACAGCCTCGCCGACGTCCTCGGCCGCGTGCGCGATCTCTTCGGCCGCCTCGGCGACTCCGCCGATCCCGCGCTCGCGCAGGAGATCGCCGATCTGAAGATCCGGCTCGACCAGCTCGAAACCCTCGCCGCCGACAAGTTCCCCGGCGCTCGCGCGCCACGCCCCTCGCAAGCGCCGCGGGCCGCCCTGCGGCCCCGGGCCGCGACGCCCCCGAGCAAACCTGCCAAGAGAACCCAGAACGGGCGCCCCGCCCAATCAACCAAGACCTCCAGGAGGACCGCATGAAAACCGCAACCGCAACCACCACCCGCAAAGCCGCCCCCCGCCGCAAGGCGGCTCCCAAGTCGAACCTGCCGTTCAAGGTTCCCGCCCCCATCGAAGGCGCCGTGAAGTCGGCCGTCGAGAAGGTCGAGACCGCCGGCGAAGGGGCCAAGCAGGCCGTCGCCAAGGTGCAGGAGAGCGTCGCGAGCGCCGCGCAGTCGGTGAAGAAGACCTCCACCCGCATCGCCAAGGACCCCAAGGCGTTCGTGGCCGGCGTCGTCGAGGACGGCAAGGACAAGGCCGAGGATCTCGCCGGCAAGGCCAACAAGGCCGCGACCGACGCGAAGAAGGAGATCAAGGGCTACGCCGACGGCCTCCAGAAGAAGGTCACCGTCGCCGTCGAGAAGGCCGTGGAGAACACGCTCCACCGCTTCAACGTGCCGACGCACGCCGAGCTGCAGAAGCTCACGCGGAAAGTCGACGAGCTCTCCAAGAAGATCGACGGCCTCACCCGGTCACGCGCGCGCGCCGCGAGGTAAAGCGGGCCCGACCCCGTCTTCCGTGATCCCAACATCCGGGGAGCATCGCTCCCCGGAGGTTTCGTTTCTGTGGGGTCAGCCCGCGACGTAGCCGCTCAGAACGTTGCGCGAGAGGATTC
>CAZXSG010001199.1:0-1675 GCA_964643185.1 uncultured Holophagales bacterium | reverse complement strand
ATGGGGCAGGAACCGGCGGCCGATCGCATCCATCCGCGGTTGCCAGGTGCGCCACTCCGGCCCGCGGACGAGCCGACGCGCCACAGCGCGGGCCATGGCCGAACGGGCGGCGAGCAACTCGAGGTAGCCCCCATCGGCGAAGACGATCAGCGCGTTCTCGGTCGGAAGCTCCGCGTGCCGGCCACCGCGCAACACGGTGAATCCGGCGGCCTCAGCGACAGCGACGGCCTCGGGCAGTGAGGGCACCGCCACCACGAGATGATCGAAGCGGAGCTGCATTCGAGAATCGCGGCGGCTACTTCAACGACGAGAGCATCGCCTCGAATGCCGGTTCCGCGGCGGTCACCGTCTTCTCCGGGCCCGTGAACTTGAAGAACACACTTCCATTGGGCCCTTCGACGATGGCGCCGAGCAGCATGAAGCCCGCCTTGGTGGACGAGGACTCCATCATCGGACCCGAGGGCGCGAGATACGACCCCTTCACCTGCACTCGCGAGAGCTTGAAGCCCTTGTGCTCGGCCTTCGCACGCGAGACATCGTGCGCATTCTCGAACTGTCCGACCCAACGATCGAGATTGTCATCGATGCCGCCACCCTGACCGACTCCGAAATGGAACACCGCACATTCGCCGGCTTCTGCATCCCCGGCGACCGCCGGGACGCCGTACGTCGCGAATCGCATGCTCCGTGCCGGCAGTTCGGTCCAACCCTTCGGGGTCGTCCACGTCATCCCGGGATCGTTCGCAGCTTCCATCGCCGGCGCCCCAGCCGGCGGCAACTCGCCGCTCGGTTCAGCGCTCTGCATCTCGGTGCCCTGCGGCGCACCTTCGGCCGGGATCAACTGCTTCTTCCAGGTGATGGCGGCGACGATGCCGACCACCAACACCATTCCGATGACGATCGCGCGGAGCGACATCTTCACTCTCCTGATGCGGGGGAAAACCGTGTCCGAGGGTCAGCGAAGCAGTTCGGATACCGAACGGTCAAGCTCGGCCTCCGTCATGCGAGTCGGCGAGTACCGCCGCACCATACCGCGGCGGTCGATGAACACGAGAGTCGGGGTGCTCGATCCACCGTATCGGATCATCGATTCCGTGCTGAACACGACCGGTGCGGCGCCGAGTTCGGCGTAGACGGCCTTCCAGACACTATCCACTTTGGCTTTCTCGGTCACTCGCGCGGCTGCCTCGTCCTCGGCGTAGCGCGTGAGGGCCACGAGGCTCAACTCCGGGTGCTTCGTCCGCACCTTGGCGAGCGCGGCGGCCTGCGCCTTGCAGTCCCCACAGGTCGCCGACCAGAGGAACATCAGCACGGGCTTGCCGCGAAGTGACCCGAGCGTGGGCGGCGCGTCGCCGAGAAAGTCCTCGACCACCCACTCGGGTGCGGGGCTACCGGTCAGCGTGAGCAGGTCCAGTCGTTTCTGCAGGCGCATGTGCAGCGACGTAGGCTTGGTCCAGCGCGCGAGTTCCCCACGCACGAAGGTCGCGGCCTTCGCGGCGCCAGAGGCACGCTCGATCAACTGGGCCTCCACCTCGAGCACGGAGCCGAGCGCGTACTCGAGGTCGCCGTCCTTCTCGAGCTCGGTGCCCTTCGCGAGACGCTCGGCAACGAGTTGCCGCACGTCACCGCAAACACGCTTGGCTTTGACCGGCTCCCCCAGCAACAACCCCCCCCC
>CAZXSG010001198.1:0-1675 GCA_964643185.1 uncultured Holophagales bacterium | reverse complement strand
CTGTACCACGATGTCGCGTCCACGCGCCCCCACGGCCCGCCGCACGCCGAACTCGACCGTGCGTTCGCGTACCGAGAGAAAGAGCAGCGCCGCGATGCCCGCGCCGCCGGCTACCAGCGCGACCGCCGAGAGCCCACGCGTGAGGAGCACGACTCCCCGGTCGGCCTCGCGGCGGGCCGCCAGCATGCTCGACTGGCTCTGCACCTCGAAGTCATCAGCCTTGGCCCCGAGCCGGTGCCGTTCCCTCAGGACTTCGCGGATCTCGTCCTCGGTCCGATGGGAGCCGGCTTCGAGGCTCACGTAGATGGCGCTCAGCCAGTTGACGTTTCGCATGCGGCGCAGCGCCGTGCGCGCGGGGACGAGCACCTGGTTGTCCTCGTCGGACCCGTCGGCCCGGCCGCCCCGCGCGGCCAGCACCCCCACGACATCGAAGGGCACGCCGCGCACTCTCAGGGTCTGCCCCACGGGATCACTGCCCGCGAAGAGCCCGTCGGCGACCCGCGCCCCCAGCACCGCGACGCGGCTCGCGGACTCCTCGTCGGCCACGTCGAGAAAGCGGCCCCGGGCCAGCGTGAAGCGCCGGATGCCGAGGTACTCCGGGCTGGTCCCGAGGACCGTGGTGGGAAACGAGAGTCCGTTCGCCTTGGCGATGCCGGCGGCCTCGATGCCGGGCGCGGCGGCCGCGATGCCACGGATCTCTCTCAGGGCTTCGAGGTCGGAGACCCGCAGCGTGCGCGCCCTTCCCCTCACCGCCCGACGTGCGACGAACGTCTTCACGGTGGCGGGCCGCACGACGACGAAGTCCGACGTGCCCATCGCCTCCACACCGCGCAGCACCTCGGCCCGCACGCCCCGCGAGAGGCCGTCGGTGACGACGACCGCCGCGACGGCGGCCGCGACGCTCACGACCGCGAGGGCCGCCCGCAGCCGATGGGAAAGGAGCGCGCGGACGGAGAGCGACAGCCCGCGTCCGAGGCGTAACAGACGGCGCGGGGCGAGGCTCAACGCAGCGCCGCGGCCGGAGCGAGGGCCGCGCCCCTCCTCGCGGGCAGAACGCCCGCGAGGAGACCCACAACGAGCGAGAGCCCGAGCCCGAGGACCATGGCAAGCGGCGAGAGACCACCGTCCAGATGGAATCGGCGGATGACGTACACCGCGAGCCCGCCCCCGACCGCGAGGCCCGCAAGCCCCCCGGCGAGCGTCGTGAGCGTGGTCTCGAGCAGGAACTGGAGTCCGATGTCCTTCGCGCGCGCGCCCACCGCCCGCCGGAGACCGATCTCGCTCACGCGTCCGCTCACGGAGGCCAGCATCAGCGCCGCCGAGGCGGCCCCGCCCGCGAGGAGAGAGATGCCGGCGACGAGCGGCAGGAACACGAAGAGCACGCGCTGCACCCGCGCCACCATCTTCTTCACCAGGATCGCCGTGACCATCGAGAAGTCGCTCTTCTGGCCCTCCGCGAGGCCGTGCCGCTCGCGCAGGATGCGGCGGATCTCGCCTGCGGCTTCGTCGACCTTTGACGGATCGCGCACGAGGAGCTTGATCGCGACGATGGTGTCCACGTTGAGGAGCCGCCGCATCGCCGTGGAGATGGGGACGAGGATCTCGGCGTCGCGGTCCATGCCGTGGATGTCGGTGCCGAAGGGCTCGAGGACGCCGATCACCTTGAAGGGCACGT
>CAZXSG010001197.1:0-1677 GCA_964643185.1 uncultured Holophagales bacterium | reverse complement strand
GCGGACCGGGGGGGGACCTTGGGTCCCGGAGGGGCCGGGGCGGGGGCCCAGCGGGGCCGCGCGGCCTCGGAAAGCGCGCGGGCTTCGGCGACGGACCCGTTTCGTGAGAGCGCCTCGGCGACGAGGCGTTCCAGCTCGGGCCCGTCCGAGGCCTCAATCGACGGAGAGAAAAGGAAAAGGAAGAGGGCACTCGATCGGAGGAGCGCGGGAGAAAGCATGTCGAAACCTCGTGTCGGAGCTGTGCTGGGGGTCCTCGGAAAGGACGGCGCTCGACAGAGGGTTCAGATGAGGAGGCTGGCGATCTCCAGGAACACGGGCCTGCTTCTTCGGTGAGGCGATTGCTCCGTGAGCGGGCTCCGGGCCTCCGTGGCGGGTTCCTTCACGACCTCGATCGCGAGCTCCGCGACGAGGGGGGCCGGCAGCGGGAGGCGCACATCCGAGGACGGGATTCCGGCCGCGGGCATCGGCGCCTCGAGCCCGCAGGTACAGGCTCGCGTCGCCGCCGACATCTGGAAGGAGCCGGATCCGGATCGGTCTGCTTCTTCGTCACAGCAGGCGTGGGATTCGGGGCTCGGGGCGTCCGTGGCGGCAGTCGCGGCAGTCGCGTCGCAAGACGCCCCGCAGACGGCCGGGGCGCAGGGCGGGACGGGAACGAGGCCGCTCAGCACGAACACGAGGGTGAGAAACACCCCGATCGCGATGCGTTTCGGCTCCCCGCTCACGAGAGAAGGATGCCCCCGAACCGGCAAAAGTGCACGGGATGCAGTTGAATCAATAAATTCAGTCTCCGTCCTGGAATGTGGCGATGGGGAGCGGAGGGGCAATGTGGACGGGCTTGCGGCCCAGGGATTCGGTGACGTGCCGCGCGATGCAGACGGCGTGGAGCCGCCCGTTCTCGATGAAGAACCGGCCGATGTCGATGCCCGCGGCCACCACGCCGGCCACGTACAGACCGGGCACGTTCGTCTCCATGGTGTCCTCGTCGTACGAGAGGTGCAGGGCGTCGTCCACGTGGATCCCGATGCGCTTCAGGAACTCGAAGTCGGGCCGGAAGCCGGTGAGGAGGAAGACGGTGTCGTTGGGAATCGTGAACGCCGTGCCGTTCTTGCGGAGCGTCACGGAATGCTCCTGGACCGACTCGATCGTGGTCTCGAAGTGGGCGGTGATGCTGCCCTCCTTCACACGGTTCTCGATATCGGGTTTCAGCCAGTACTTCACGCTCGCCCCGAACTCGGGCTTCCTCACGGCCATCGTGACCCGCGCGCCGTGCCGGTAGAGATCCAGCGCGGCCTCGACGGCCGAGTTCTTTCCCCCCACGACGAGCACGTCGCGGAACGCGCAGGCGAAGGGCTCGGTGTAGTAGTGGGAGCACTTGAGGAGCCCCTCACCGGGAATCCCCAGGATGTTGGGTCCCGCGAAGAAGCCCGTGGCGACGACGACCTTGCGGGCCCGGTGCGTCCCGCGGGAGGTGGTGACGAGGAAGCCCTCGTCGGTGCGGGTCACGTTCTCGACGCTCTCGCTCACTCGCACGTTCAGGCCGAACCGCTCGGCCACCTTGCGGTAGTAGACGAGCCCCTCGCGCCGGGTGGGCTTGGCTCCGGCGGTCACGAACGGGATGCCGCCGATCTCGAGAAGGTCGGGCGTCGAGAAGAACACCGTGAACGTGGGCCAGCCCAC
>CAZXSG010001196.1:0-1678 GCA_964643185.1 uncultured Holophagales bacterium | reverse complement strand
GATTGAAGCGCGCGCGGCCCGGGCACGGCGGACGGCCGGCGATCCGAGCAGCGCGCCCGCGACGAAGCTCCGCGCAGCGGCACTGTCGAAGAGGTTGAGATGGTGGACGGCGCGTCCCGGCAGGTTGCCGAACGGGCCGAAACGTCCGATGCGTTCCTCGGGCACGGACTCTCGGCCCGGCCGCGCGCCGCCGTCGGTGGGAACGACGAGGTCGTTCGCCATGCCGAAGAGGCGGGACGTGCCCATGTCCAGGAGGCGCGCCGCGAGCGCCGGCGACGGGGCGAAGGCCGTCACGAGAGCCACGTACGTGGCGCCCACGGGCCGCTTCGCGGCCTCGAAACCGCGAATCGCCTTGCACCCGGGCTCCATGGCCGCGAGGCCGGGCGCGGCCCCGCGCACCCGCGCCACGATCCACGAGAGCGCGCTCGACACGAAGTCGACTCCGAGGTACATGGGCCCCGCGGGAAAGAGATCCACGAGGTTCGCGACCTGCGTGACGAGCTCGCGGAAACGCTTCGGCGACGCGAGCGCCGTGCCCTCGTTCGGGCAGGCGGCGAGGAGCAGCGTTCCCGCGGGGACGGCCGCGTCCCGCGACTCGAAGAGCGCTCGCGCCACGAGGCCTCCGCGCGAGTGCGACACGACGTCGACGGTGACTCCCTGAGGCAGAGCCGCGCGCAGGAGGCGGGCGTTCTCCTCCGGGGTCTCCCCCACCGTCGCGTGCTCGAAGCCGAAGATGCGATCCCGATATCGGGTTTGGAGCGCCTTCCAGAGCGCCTCGCCGGACGGGCCGTCCACGAGCTCCCGGAAGCCCGCCGCCGTGTGCGAGAACGTGCCGTGGAGAAAGAGGAGCGCCGGGCCCTCGCCTTCCACGTCCGTGGCCGTCGCCGGCCCGAGGCCGCCCCCGAGGAGACCCTCCCGCGTGACGCGCACGAGCCCTCGCGAGAGCCCGCGCTTCTCGAAGAGCGCCGATTCGTAGCTCCGCGCGAGCGCCGGCAGGAGCGCATCGGTCGCGCCGGTCACGGGAGCCAGGAGACGCAGCAGGAACAGCCGGATCGGACCCCGCGATACGGCTGCCTCCGCGGGCTGGGTCAGCCTCAGCAGCAGGCGGCTTCCGCGCGTCCTCGTCTCGGGCCAGGCGAACACGATCGCGCCGCTCGCGAGACGCGCGAGGAGAACATGCAGCCCCTGGCCGTCGACGGTTGCCGCGACGAAACCCGCGCCCGTTCCACCCGCCGTCCGCGAGACGGCCGTGCTCGCGAGCGCGACGCCGCCAGTCGCCGCGAGTCGCGCCACGAACGGATCGGACGGGCTGCGCAGCGCCCGGGGAAGCGCGTCCGCGGCATCCGACGCCACGGCCCAGTCGCCCCCGGCCTCCCAGATCACGGCGGCCACGGCTCAGACCCTCGGGGCCTGCTGCGCCTTGATGCGTGAGGTGAACACCCAGAACAGCCGCTCGCCGGTGGCCGTGTGCGTCGCGGCCCACTCCGCGTTGCGGAAGGCGAACGGACTCGTGTTCCCGCGCAGCTCGGCCAGGAACGGGTGGACCTTGGCGAAGAGGAACAGCCCCTCGCCGTTCGATTCCATGAAGTAGTCGGCATGCACGATGCCGTGCCTCACCGTGCCGTAGACCATTTCCCAGTACGTCGTGACCTGTCGCCAGGCCGCGTTCATGGGGTTG
>CAZXSG010001195.1:0-1680 GCA_964643185.1 uncultured Holophagales bacterium | reverse complement strand
TGTTCAGCCCAAGTCGCATCGGCATTTGAACCCGGGTGAGCGTCTCGACGAACTCCACGAGCTGGGGGTCGGTCGCGATCATGAACGTCGTGAGCTGGATGCCATCGCGCCGGAGCTTCTCGGCTTCCTCGAGCGTGCGATTGACGATCTTGAGGTCCAGGCCGAAGGGGTTCTTGTAGAGCCGTCCGCCCTCGTGGATGCACGAGGGCTTGCCGTCGGTGATGAGAAAGACCTGCCGGTTCTGGAGCTTCCGGCGCATGAGGAGCCCGCGCGCGAGCGCGAGGCCGGCCTTCGTGTTCGTGTGGAACGGACCCACCTGGGCTCGCGAGAGCTCCTCCACGGGAACGGGCCTGGCCTCGTCGCCGAAGAGCACGATGTCGATGGTGTCCTTCGGGTACTTCTGGAAGATCAGCTCGGTGAGCGCGAGCGCGACCTTCTTGGCCGGCGTGAACCGGTCCTCGCCGTACAGGATCATCGAGTGCGAGATGTCGATCGCGATGGCCGTGGCGCAGGAGCTCTGGTGCTCGGTGTCGAAGACCTCGAAGTCCTGGGGCATGAGGGAGAGGGCCTCGAGGTCGCGCCGGGCCGCGTTCGCCACGGTGCGGATGCCGTCCAGCCGGGCGGGGTCGTCGCCGAACTCGTAGGGCCGGGTCTCGGGCAGCGGCTCGTTGCCGGTGCCGGCCCGGGGAATCCCGTGGAACCCGCCCCCGGCCTTGGAGAGCGACGTGAAGATCTCCTCGAGCGCCTGGCGGCGGATGCGCCGTTCGCCGGGGCCCGCGAGAACGAGGTTGCCCTCGCCGTCGCGCGCCACGAGGCCCTGCTTCTCGAGCGCGTCGCGAAACGAGTCGAGGTCGATCTCGTCGCTGATGAGGCCGCGGGCCTGGAGCTGCTTCATCCACTGGAGCGCCTGGTCGACGTCGCCGCCGCTCCGCGAGACGAGGTCGAGGAAGAGCTGCAGGAGCTGCTCGTACGTGAGGAGCGATTGCAGGAGGTCGAGCGGCAGCTCGCCGTAGCGATAGTCCATCCGCCGGAGATGCTACGCCCGCGGCTGCACGATAATCGCCGGCATGCCGGATACCGCCCTGCGCAGGCGCGCCACCTACGCCGATCTCGAGAGGATGCCCGAAGGGCAGCACGTGGAGATCGTGAAGGGCGAGATCCAGGCGTTTCCGAGCCCGCTCGCGGGGCACGGCGACGTGCAGCTCGTGCTCGGGGGCTCGCTCGCTCTCGCGTTCGGAAGGGGGCGCGGCGGCCCCGGAGGCTGGTGGATCGTGGCCGAGGTCGACGTCCGCTTCGGCGAGGACGACGTCGCTCGTCCGGACATTTCGGGCTGGCGCCGTGAGCGGCTCCCGGAGCTGCCGAAGACGCTTCCGATCGAGGTCGTGCCCGACTGGGTCTGCGAGATCGTGTCGCCGTCGAGCGCGCGGCGGGATCGGATCGAAAAGCCCGCGCTCTATCTCGGTGCGGGGGTGCGGCACCTCTGGCTCGTCGATACCCACGACCAGATCCTCGAGGCGCTCGAAACCGAAGGCACCCGTTGGGGTCGGATCGGGGTCTGGGGACGAGGCGACACACCGCGCATACCGCCCTTCACCGAGCTCGAGCTGGACCTCGACGCGGGTTTCGGAACGGCGAGCGCTTGAGCCTTCTCGACAAGCTGTTCCGCCCCCGCCCCGACGG
>CAZXSG010001194.1:0-1680 GCA_964643185.1 uncultured Holophagales bacterium | reverse complement strand
CTCGTCGTTTGGGTGTGGCGCAAACGCGCCAGGGGTTGAGGAAGAGCCGCATGCCGAACGTCGGGGTCTTCTCGGAAACCGGACGCCTCCGCCGCGTCCTCGTGTGCCGGCCGGGCCTCGCGCACCGGCGGCTGACCCCGTCCAACTGCAAAGACCTGCTCTTCGACGACGTGCTCTGGGTGCAGAAGGCCCAGATGCACCACGCGGACTTCGTCCACAAGATGCGGGACTTCGGCGTCGAGGTGCTGGACCTCCACGATCTCCTCGAGGAGACGCTCGACACGATGGATGGCCGGGCCTACCTCCTCGACCGCACCATCTCGCCCAACTGGGTGATCGCCGGCCTCGACGACGAGGTGCGCGCGTGGCTCGACGGCGTGCCCTCGCCGCGCCTCGCCGAGCTCCTCATCGGCGGCATCGCCAAGAGCGACCTCCCGCCCGACTTCCACACCACGTACCTCGCCTGGTTCGACGCCGAGCCGTTCCTGCTGCGGCCCGTGCCCAACACGCAGTTCATGCGGGATTCCTCGGCCTGGATCTTCGGCGGCGTCACGCTGAACCCCATGTACTTCGCGGCCCGCCACCACGAGACGCTCCTTCTCACGGCCGTGTACCGGTTCCATCCCGCGTTCCGGAACGAAGATTTCCCGGTCTGGTACGGCGACCCCGACCTCGACCACGGCGCCGCGACGCTCGAGGGCGGCGACGTGATGCCGGTGGGGAACGGCACGGTCTTCGTGGGGATGGGCGAGCGCACCTCGCCGCAGGCCGTCGCGCTCCTCGCCCGCTCGCTGTTCGCCAAGGGCGGCGCGGAACGCGTCGTCGCGGCGCGGATGCCCAAGACCCGTGCGGCCATGCACCTCGACACCGTGTTCACGCTCTGTGACCGGGACCTCGCCAACGTCTACCTCGACGTCGTGGAGGCGATCCGCACGTTCAGCCTCCGGCCGGGAAAGACCGCGCGGGACCTCGACGTGCACCGCGAGGAGAAGCCGTTCCTCGAGGTCGCCGCGGAGGCGCTGGGGGTCCCGGAGCTCCGAATCGTGACGACCGGCGGCGACTCCTTCGAGAACGAGCGCGAGCAGTGGGACGACGGCAGCAACGTCGTGGCGCTCGCGCCCGGCGTCGTCGTGGCGTACGACCGCAACACCGTGACGAACACCCGCCTCCGCAAGGCCGGCGTCGAGGTCGTCACCATCGACGGCTCCGAGCTCGGCCGCGGGCGCGGCGGCGGCCACTGCATGACCTGTCCGATTTCCAGAGACTCAATCTGACGATATGGAGAACTCTTAGATATGGCCTTCAACATCCGGAACCGCAGCTTCCTCGAGCTGGCCGACTTCACCCGCGAGGAGGTGCGCCACCTCCTCGACCTCTCGCGCGATCTCAAGCGCGCCAAGTACGCGGGGTACGAGGTCCAGCGCCTCCGCGGCAAGAACCTCTGCCTCATCTTCGAGAAGACCTCCACGCGCACGCGCTGCGCGTTCGAGGTCGCGGCCTACGACCAGGGCATGGGCGTGACGTATCTGGATCCCTCGGGCTCGCAAATCGGGCACAAGGAATCCATGAAGGACACGGCCCGCGTCCTCGGCCGCATGTACGACGCGATCGAGTACCGCGGCTACGCGCAGCACAAGGTCGACGAGCTTGCGAAGTGGTCCGGTGTGCCCGTCTTCAACG
>CAZXSG010001193.1:0-1686 GCA_964643185.1 uncultured Holophagales bacterium | reverse complement strand
CGACCCCCGTCGTGGCGGGACCCGGGATCGCCGCTCGGGGTGCGCTCGACGCGAGCGTCTTCGGCGTGGCCGGCTCCATCTGGGCCGATCCGGGAGCCGAAGACGTCGTCGTCGCCGGAGCGCCACCGGTTGAGTGCTCGGTGCCGGCCGCGACGGGCGGCTCGGCGACGACGGAGCCCGTGACCACGAGGGTCACCGGCTGGGTCGACTTCTTCACGACCTTCTTCTCGACCGGATCGAAGACCTCGAGCGCGACGGGAGGAATCGTCAGCGCGCCTCCCACCTGGGGCACGACGACGTACTCCCACTCGGTGGAAACGCCGGCGCGGGCTCCGGTCTTGTTCGTGTCGGTCTTGGTCGTCGGCGGGTAGAGCCGCGCGCCCGAGATCTCGAGCTTCGGCGGCTCGACCACGCCCCGGAGATTGCCCGTGCCCGCGAGCTTCACCTTCAGCGTCACGGCCTGGCCGGCCTCGACGGTCGTGCGGTCGACGCGCGCGCTGAGATCGAAGCGCCCGATCGCGCCCTTGAAGTCGGGCCGGCCGGGAATCGCGAGGATCGTGAGGGTGAGGGGCTTCGTCTCGCGCGGGACGACCTGCGTGGTGTTCCAGAACGGATCGAAGAACGGATCCCCCGAGCGCACTTGGAGCTTCACCTTGGCGGGGGGGATGGTCACGGTGCCCGGCGTGAGGCCGGAGATGGCCTTGCGCATCAGCGTGAACCGCTGGACGGGCTGTCCGTTCACGTTGTCGGGCCGGCCCGGCGGGCGCTCGGGCCGCTCGAGGTCCTCGGCCCACAGGCCCGGGAACTTGGGCGCCTCGACCATCTCGAGCCCGGCGATGGAGATCTGGGTGACGAGCTCGTAGTGGAGCGAGACCTCCTCGCCCACGTAGGCCGTCGTCTTGTCGGCCGTGACGACGTACTCGAGGATCGCCGAGCTGCGGCGGCCCTGGGCCTGCTGCGCACCGCCCGGCCGACCGAACGGCCAGGGGGACGCGTTTGCGGCATCGTCTTCCTCGGTCCTGATGCCGGGGCCGGGCCGGCCCAGCGGCGGACCCACGTCGAGAACGTAGGCGGCCGCCTTCACGAGCTGGTCGCCCGCGGTCCAGACGGTTTCGCCCACCTCGGCCTGCCCCTGCGCCGTCGGCCGGAGCGTGAAGACGAACGAGAAGGAGCGCCGGAAGTCGCCGTTGAAGAACGACATCTCGGCCGTGGTATCCGGGCCTCTGACGATCGTGAGGTTCTTGAGGGGAAGCGAGGTCGGCGGCCGGATGCCGGAGAGGTTGCCTCCCGTGAACCTGTAAGTGAGGCGCACGTACTGGTCGACCGCCGGGCTGTGCTTGTCGACGACGACCTGAACGGTCGTCTCCTCGGCCGCCTGTGCGACGAAGGAGACCGAGACGGCCACGAGGAGTGCGGGCATGAGCGGAGAGAGAGAGGCTCGTCTCATCTACCAGTCCCTCGCTCCGCGACGGTTCTTCTTCTGCTCCGCGACGCGCTTTCTCTGCCCTTCGAGGTCCGACTGCGAGATAGACGAGAGGAGCTGCTCGGCCTTGTCGCGGCTCATCCTGGCCTTCGAATGGGATTATTCGTCCTGCTTCTGCTTCTCGTTGTTCGGGACGGGGGTCGGTGAAGGGGCGGGATGGAGCTTGGGGTCGTACGTGCCCTTGCCCTCCGTCTTGTCCGTCT
>CAZXSG010001192.1:0-1692 GCA_964643185.1 uncultured Holophagales bacterium | reverse complement strand
AGGACGGCGACGAGCGCCACCGGGCCGGAATGGACCCTGCGGCCCCCCGCTGAATCCTTGCGTCCTTTCGGCGTCGCCCCCGTCTTCTCGGGGGAAACGCATGAGATCGCCCCTCGCCCAGCCCGTGGATACGATGCCCTCGATGGAGCCCCACGCGGCCACGCCGGTGTACCTAGCCCTGCGCAAGGGGCTCCGCGCGTTCGTGGCGCGGCGGGTCCACCCCGACCACGTCGACGACCTCGTGCAGGACATCCTCCTGCGCATGCACGAGCGCGCGGGCGACCTGCGCGACGAGGCGCGGCTGCCCGGCTGGGCGTTCCGCATCGCGAGCAGCGTCGTGGCCGACCACCATCGCGCGCGGCGCACCGAGGTCGAGCTGTCCGAGAAGGACGAGCCCGTCGACGAACCCGAGAACGGCAACGTCAACGAGGTGGTCGCCGGCTGGCTCCGTCCGATGCTCGCGCTCTTGCCCGACGAGTACGCGGAGGCCCTCGAGCTCGTCGACGTGCAGGGCCTCGGCCAGCGCGAATACGCCGAGCGCGTCGGCCTCTCGATCTCGGGCGCCAAGTCGCGCGTGCAGCGCGGTCGCAAGATGCTCGAGGAGACCGTGCGCGCTTGCTGCGATCTCGAGCTCGACGTGCACGGCAACGTCATCGGCTACCAGCGCCGCCGCGACGGCTGCCGCTGCGAATAGCCTCCTCTCTCCCCCAGGAGTCCCATGTCTGGAAGCGTGTCTTCCGGGATCGTCGCGCGCGCGGCGTATCCCGCGATCGTCGTGTCCTCGGTCGTCGTGGCCGACGTTCTCCGCGCGCGTGGGGTCTCGCCGGGCCTCGTCGTCACGGTGACCTTTCTTCTCGTCCTCGCAACCGTGGGGCTGCTCGAGCGGATCGCTCCGCGGGATCGGGCCTGGAATCCGCCCTGGCCCGAGGCGCGACAGGACGGCGTCTACCTCGCGCTCGCCGCCTTGCTGCAGCCGGTGGGTCGGCTGCTCGGTCATGCCCTCGCGGCGTCTGCTGCGCTCGCGTCCTTCGCGGAGGAGGTCGTTCCCGCGCTGCCGCTCGGAGTCGTCGGCGTGGCGCCGGCGCTCTCGCTTCCCGCGCCGCTCATCCCGTCGAACGAAGGGACGAGGCACGCCGCGGCGCAGCTCGTGAGCATGGTGATCACGACGATCGAAGCGAGCTTGGTCACCGCGTCCTCCCGCGAGGGGGTCGTGCAACGGTCGTTCCGCTCACGATCACGCGTGGAATGGCTGCTCGGTGGCGGTCTCCTGGATCGCGCGTCCACCGCTCGCGAGCCTGAAATCACGTGAGATCATGTGCGACGTGTGAGCTTCAGGGCTCCACGAAGTACGCGTTCCAGACCGCGGTTGCCCATTCCTTGCCGGCCTGGGGCGACGGATGGATCCCGTCCTTCTGCCGCTCGAGCTCGAGCTCCGTCGAGTCGAAGTACCGACACGGCTCGGCGTTCTCGCGGAGCACGCCGAGCATCCCCTTCTCGGGGAGCCACGGCCGCGGCGGGCTGATCCAGACGCACGTCCGATCGCCGATGCGCTTCACGATGTGCCGGATCGAAGACGCCCGCGCGCGCGGATTCGGGAGGAAGAGCTCGTTCGACGTGAGGACGACGAGCACGATGTCGGGCTTCGTCCGGAGGAGGAGAGCCCGGAGGTCGCGTCCTTCGGTCCCGCTGAGC
>CAZXSG010001191.1:0-1693 GCA_964643185.1 uncultured Holophagales bacterium | reverse complement strand
GCGAAGCCACCTTCAGCCGAGCCCTGTACGCTAGCACAACCGCCGGGCCATGTCACGGGTGGGCGGGTTTCGGGGTACCCACCGTGATGGTGAGGCCCTCTCGCGCAACGAAGCCCTCGCAGGCCGACCGGGCCTCGCGCTCGATCGCGTCGAGCGCGTCGTCGTCGCGCGAAGGGTCGTGGTGGAAGATCGCGAGCTTCGCCGCGCCCGCCCGCCGGCAGAGGCGCGCGGCCTCCTGCCAGGTCGAGTGGCCCCAGCCCACGTAGCCGGGAAACTCCTCGTCGCGGTAGGTGCAGTCGTAGATCACGAGGCCCGCGCCGTCGATGAGCTCGAGGATCCTCTCGTCGGGCCGGCCGGGCTCGTGTTCCGTGTCGGTGACGTAGCAGACCGATTGGCCGCCACTCTCGACACGATAGGCCGTCGCCCCGTTGGGATGCGCGAGCGCGCACGTCCTCACCCGGATGTCGTCGCCGAACGTGAACGAATCACCGCCCGCGAAATCCTGGAAGCTCAGATCGGCTTTCAGGGAATCCAGAGAAACCGGGAACAACGGAGGAGACATCTGCAGTTCGTGCACCGCGCGGATGCCGCCCGGATAGCCGCGGAGGTGCCCCGCGAACACCTCGAGCCGGTTCCCCTCCTCGTAGGAGGGTCCGTAGAACGGGAAGCCGTTGATGTGATCCCAGTGGGTGTGCGAGAGGAGCAGCTTGACCGGCCGCTTCGATTTCTCGAGGAGCACCTTCTCGCCGAACGCGCGGAACCCCGTCCCCGCGTCGAACACGAGCGTCTGCCCGGCCACCGAAACCTCGACGCAGCTCGTGCTCCCGCCGAAGCGCAAATGCCGAGGCGACGAAACGGGCACCGTTCCGCGCACGCCCCAGAAGGTCACGTCCATCGTCATGAGGAGGTTTGCGAAGAGTACAGCACGCGCCCCGAAGGCGGTCCGAGCACTTCACCGTCGCGCATCGCGATGCGTCCGCGCAGGACCGTCGCCACCGGCCAGCCCGTGACCTCGAGCCCCTCGAAGGGGGTCCATCCGCAGCGTGTGGCCATCTCCCCCGCCGTGAGCGTGTGCCGGCGCCCGAGATCGACGAGCACGAGGTCCGCGTCGAACCCGGGCTCGAGCCGTCCCTTTCCGGAAATTCCCCAGACCCGGGCCGGGCCCGCGCTCGTCAGCGCGACGAGCCTCTCGAGTGAAAGGCGTCCCTGCGAGACGTGATCGAGCAGCACCGGGAGCAGCGTCTGCACTCCAGGCATTCCCGAAGGGCTCTCGGGATACGGACGGGCCTTCTCCTCGAGGGTGTGGGGGGCGTGATCGGTCGCGAGGCAGTCCACGAGTCCGCTCGCCACGGCCTCCCACAGCGCGTCGCGATGTCGTGCCTCGCGGATGGGCGGGTTCATCTGCGCCAGCGTTCCGAGGCGCTCGTAGATCTCGGGCGCAGCGAACGTGAGGTGCTGCGGGAGGGTCTCGAACGTCGCGAGGTCGCGGGCCGCGGCGAGGAGCGGCAGCTCGCCGGCGGTCGTCACGTGGAGAACGTGGACGAGCCGGCCGGCCTCGCGGGCCGCGGCGAGGAGCCGGCGTGTGGCGCGGACGGCCGTCTCCTCGTCGCGCCACACGGGATGCGACTCGGGCCGCCCGGCGAGCGCGAGCGGCCGGCGTTCCCGCAGACGGTCCTCGTCCTCGGCATGGACG
>CAZXSG010001190.1:0-1693 GCA_964643185.1 uncultured Holophagales bacterium | reverse complement strand
CGGGGTTGGCTCCCCTCCGTTCACACTCACGAGGACGATCGCTCCGAGCCCGATCGTTAGACGGGGCGAGCACGAGAGGCGGATTTCCTTCACAGGCTCCCCGAGAGTGAGCGTCGTCGTCAGGGCCCCCGAACGCAGCTCCTCGAATGCATCTCCCTTGCGACGGACGATGGGCTCCTCGTGTCCTTGAAGCGCCCTGGGCACGAAGGGTGTCGATCGGATCGCGGCCGGGAGACCCGGAGCTAAGGCGCCCGGACGCGCTCCGCGGGCGGCAAGGGAATGGCGGGCAGGGTGGCTTGGAGGCGGGACGAGCCCGAGGAGGCCCGCCAGACGGCCCGCGTCACCGGCCTTTTCGTAGCACGCCGCGAGCGCCATCCAGGGGGCGAGATCCTCGAGAAGAGCGTTGTGGCTCCGGCCCATCCGCACGGCGCGCCACGCCACCTCACGCGCCTCGGAATCGAGGTCCCGCGCGAGGAGCTCCCGGGTCAGCTCGACGTACGCGGGAACCGAGAGGGCAGCGACCCACCGGGCCGCGGCGCCACGCTCCCAGGGCGCCAGAGCGTCCGGAGTTCCCGCGGCGGCGCGCGCCTCGGCACGGGCCGTCTCGACGTCGCCTCGGCGAAGGGCCTCCCGCGCGCGGTGCACGGCGTTCTCCGGAAGGCCCCTCTCGTAGTGCGTCAGGGCCCACCGCACCCCGTACGGAAGCGAGCAGCTCACGAGGACGGCGAGGACGAACAGGCGCACGGAGTTGTTCAGCCCTCCGGGCCGGGAAACGCCTCCGGCGCGCTGAAATCTCACGGCGTGCCCTCGAGCGCGGCGAGCGCTTCGAGCGCAGCCATCTCGGCGTCGCGCTCGTAGATGCGAGGCTCGGGAAAATCGCGGGATGCGGCGGCCGCGCGGAGGAGGACCGTCGCGGCACGGCGATCGCTCCTCGCGAGGGCGGCGTTCTTCAGTGCGACGAGCGCGTCGAATCCGCCGGGCCACAAGCGCTCCGACTCCCGCGCCACCTCCTCGAGCCGCGGCGCGTTGCCGAGATTCGCGTGGAGACCGATGAGGTACTGCACCACGGTGCGGTCGGCGGGTGCCACCCGGTGAAGGGTCTCGAAAGCGGAGACCGCCTCGGCGAGATGCCCGCTCGCGGCGAGATCGGCCGCATGGAGAAGGCGTGCGGCGAAGGGCGCGTTCCGGCGGAGCGCTTCGTCGATGATCGCGCGCGCCTCCCGCTCGAGTCCGCGTTCCGAGAGTCCCTTCACGGCCGGAGTCAGGGGAATGGTCGCGGCGGGGCTCTTCGTGAGCGCGCGCTCGAGCAATCGCCGGTACGCGTCGTCGTCGAGGCGGCTGGCCTCGGGGCTCATCAGCGCCGCCCCGGCCAGATCCCCCCTCCAGGCCTCGACGCTCGCCACGAAGCCCCAGGACGCCGCAAACGCGCCGGCGAGCGCGACGAGGCGTTCGATCCTCACGGCTCCTCCGGTTTCACGAGGAGCGAGACGAGCACCCAGAAGACGGCGAGGCTGGCCGGCAGCGCCAGAGGGAACCCGAACGCGGCGTCGACCAGGGAGACCACGAGCCCTCCCACGAGAAGCCCGGCGGCCTGCTCTCCGGAGCGGGCCCTTCGAGCGCCGGAGGAGAGCGCGAGACCGACGACGACGAGGTGGCGAGCCAGCGCGCCCGCACCCCCCCCGCGCAGGGGCCC
>CAZXSG010001189.1:0-1695 GCA_964643185.1 uncultured Holophagales bacterium | reverse complement strand
GGGTGAGCATGGTGGGCTCCGAGCCGGTGTCCAGGAGGAACAGGAACCACGCCTCCTGCTGGAGCGACGTGCGCACCATGGGATTCAGCCGGCGAAAGAAGAGGTTCTGCTGCCGCGAGCCCCGCGTGCGGTTCTGGTCGAGCCGGATGACCGCGACCTTGCGCTTCGGGTAGTCGAGCTTCCAGTCGAACTCTTTCATGAAGTGGACGCCGAGCACTCCCGCGGGATGGAAAGCCCCCGCGTTCTTCGTGTTGAACTGGAGCGCGTCGTCCTGGAGGATACCGAAGGGCACGTTCTCGAGCGTGATGTCTCCCACCGAGACGGTCTTCGCGAGCCCGAAGGAAATGGGGATCCCGACGGAATGGAGACCTTGCGCCGTGGCGACGGCTCCCGGAATGGGAACGACTCCGAGCTTCGCGGCCGCCGACTCGGTGAGAAGGGACATCGAAGCGCCGGAGTCCACGACCAGCTCGCCCGCGGGGATGCCGTTGATCCGCGGCAGCACGCGGATGAGCTCCGGGCCTCCGAACTTCATGGGCAGGACGAACGAGGCTCCGGGCTCGACCCCGGCGTAGAGCTTCTTGCCGTCGAGCGCCTCGAGGAACTTCGTCCAGCCGTCGGGGATGGTCCGGCCGACGTCGGTCGTGAGGCGGCACCATTTGGCCGCCTGCCCGAAATCCCCCTCCCAGTAGAGCGCCTGCGCCATGGCCCAGCTGCAGTCGGCCTTCTGCTGAGGCCGGCCCTCTTCGTTGAAGTCTCTGGCGAGCGCGACCTTGGCGTTCTTGAAGTCGCCGCGCTCGAGGAGCGCGTGCCCGAGCACGCGGGCGCCCTTGGCGGTATCGAGCGACTTGAGCCCGCCGCCCTCTCCGAGGTACTCGAGGACCTCAGGGATGTAACCCCGCTGGAGGTGCTCCTCGACGTTGTAGCCGTTCACCGCGCCGGGCGCGAATGGCCTCATGAGCTGGTGGGACTTGATCTGGATGTCGCGGGAGAACGTGCAGCCGGCGGCTACGGCCAGCAGGGCCGATACAAAAAGCCTCGGGGAAGGACGGAGGCGCGACATCTTGCCCCCTTCTACGAGCCCCGGACCGATCCGGTTATCCGTTTTCCGATCCAGATTTCACGCGGGCCACGAGAACGGTCTGGTCGTCGTACTGGGCGACCCCACGCGTGAACTCCGCCACGTCGCGAAAGATGCGCGCGGTGAGCTCCGCCGGGGATTCGGCCGCATGCGTCTCGATCAAGCACGTGAGCTTCTCCATTCCGAACTCCTCGTCCTGGGCATCCTGGGCTTCCGTGATGCCGTCGGAGTAGAGGACGAGGAGGTCACCTTCCTGGAGCACGATGCGTGCCTCGCGGTGGACGGCCAGGGGAAGCATGCCGACCGGAGGGCCGCCCGCCGGAAGCAGGGTGACCTCACCGCCCGAAAGGAGGATGCCGGGGTTGTGCCCGGCATTCACGTAGCGCAGCTCGCGGGTCTTCGGGTCGAACACCGCGAGGAGGAGCGTCGCGAACTTCCGCGTGGACGAGTAGCGCACGAGATGGCGGTTGAGCTGGACGGAGAGGGCGACGAGGTCGTCGCTGAGCGCGGGCAGGAGCAGGTGGAGGCACGCGTGCACCGTCGATACGAGGAGCGCGGCGGGAACACCACGTTCTCCGGCGTGATGTCGACGTGCCAGACCAGCTCCGGCGGGT
>CAZXSG010001188.1:0-1695 GCA_964643185.1 uncultured Holophagales bacterium | reverse complement strand
GCGCGAGCTCCGGAGCGAAGACTCACTCCCGGGATAAGAGCCAGAGGTCGGCCTCGGTGGTCGCGACGCTCACGTAGATGGTGCGGTCGTCGCGCGAGAGGTCGAGGCTCCGGAGCGCTCGCGGGGCGGCGTTGTGGATCACCCGAGCCTCCTTCGTGCGCGTGTCGGCGAGATAGATGCGGTCGCGGTGCAGGAACAGGATCCGGCAGCCATCCGAGAGCCAGCGTGTCGTGAGGCCGAAGTCCGACAGCTTCTCGTAGCGGAGCGTCGCGAGCTCCAGCAGATACAGGCCCGTGCTCCGCAGGCTCTCGCGCTCCGTGCGGAGATACCCGGAGCCCGCGAGATACCGGCCGTCGGGCGACCACGACTGGGCAACGAAGTGATGGAAGAGCCGCGCGGTCCGTTCGGCCCCGGGATCGGACGGCGTCTCGAGAAGCTCGCCCGTCGCGAGCGTTTTCACGAACGTCTTTCCGCCCAGGAGGCTGTACGCGAGGCGCGTCCCGTCGGGCGAGAAGAACGGCAGCACGGCCCCCGGCGCCGGAACGTCCGTCACGGGCTCGGCGCCGCCGCCGTCGGGACGCGCTGTGAACGCCTGGTACACGCCGTTCCGGTTCGAGAAGAACGCGATGCGGCTGCCGTCGGGCGAGAAGCGTGGCGACTGCTCGGAAACCCCTTCCGGGGTGAAGAGACGGGGCTCCGGCTCACCGAGCCGGAGCAGGTGGATGGAGGGCCGAGAGCCCGATCTCTGGTACGCGAGGACCCTTCCGTCGGGGGAGATGGCGGGGTTCGTGACCTCGTCCGAGGTGAGCGTCACGGCGCGCGGCGCCCCCACGACCTCGCCGCGCGACGGATCGAAGCTCAGCTCCTCGATGTTCTGCGTGCTCGTCAGAGATCCCACCGCGAGGCGCCGGCCGTCCCCCGAGAACGCCACGCGGTGGACCCGAGTGGCCGGCGTTGGCACGAGCTCGGGCTTTCCGGTGGCCCGTCCACCGTTCTCGTCCATCGCGACACGCCAGAGCGCCAGGGATCCATTTCGGTCACTCACGAAATACAGGAAGGCGCCGTCGGGGGACCACACCGGCGCGACGTCGACGGCCGCGTCGTCGGTGACGGGCACCGGCTCTCCTCCGCTCATCGGCACGGTGAAGATGTCTCTCCGGTAGCCTTTGTGAACGCCCCAGTACGCGACCCGCCGGCCGTCGGGCGACACGCTGGGCTGGACCGCGTCGGGCACGTCCAGCTCGCTGCTGCTTCCGGTCGCGACGTCCACGATCCACATCCGGCTCGGATAGACCGAGCGGGCTCGACCGTCCACGGAGTTCCCCGTGCAGACGATGCGCTGACCGTCGGGCGACCAGGCCGGATTGAAGCCGAACGTCGTCAGCCGCCTCACCGGCCCGCCCGTTCGCGAGACGACGAAGAGACCGCCCGCGTCCTTCTCGTTCCGCCGGAACGCGACCCGGCTCCCGTCGGGCGAAAAGGCCGGCTGCGTGTCCTCGGCGGGCCCGCTCGTGAGGCTCCGGCTCACCGTCTCGCCAACGGCCTGGATGTGGAGGTCCGAGTCCCCAGCGCTCCGCGCCTCGAAGACGACGAGCCGGCCGTCGGGCGACAGGCTCGGAAACACCTCGGCGCCCAGCCGGTCGGTCAGCTTCGTGACGATGGCGTCCTGCCACCTGGGCAGTCCTGCCGGACTGC
>CAZXSG010001187.1:0-1696 GCA_964643185.1 uncultured Holophagales bacterium | reverse complement strand
CTTCGGCGAGACCGCGGCCGATAACGTCGTGCGGTTCGGCGACGTCGTCGCAAGCGTCACGTCGGCCACGTCGACGCGTATCGCCACCGTGGTTCCTTCGGGTCTCGCGCCGGGCAACGTCGGCATCACCGTGACGGCGCGCGGGTCCACGAGCGCTTCGCGCGCCTTCATCGTCACGGCGCCGAGCGCCGAGGCCTCGCCCGCGTCGATCGACTTCGGTAGCGTGGCGCGCGGGTCGATCTCGGAGAAGCCGTTCACGATCCGGAACGCGGGCAACGCGCTCCTCACCGTGCGCGCGGCCGCGTCGACGAACGGCCGGTATCGCGTGGTCTCGACGCTGCCAATCACGCTCACGCCCGGCGCGCAGCAGAGCCTGACGATCCGCTTCGCGCCGGCGGCGACGGGCGCTCAGCCGGGGACCGTCCATCTGCTCACCGACGATCCCTCGCGGCGCACGCTGGCCGTCACGGTGTCGGGCACGGGCGGGCCGTCGAGCGGCCCCGAGCTCGGCGCCACACCGAATGCCTACGACTTCGGGCCCGTCGCCACCGGCGCGACACAGACGGCGACGTTCACGCTCCGCAACACCGGCGGCGGAGCGTTGAGCGTCTCGTCCGTGTCTGCGTCCGGGCCGTTCGCGCTCGTCTCGCCGGCCGCGCCGTTCACGGTGGCCGCGGGCGCCGAGCTGGCGCTCTCCGTCCGCTTCGCGCCCACGTCGGTCTCGCGCGTCGCCGGCTCGCTGGCCCTCAACAGCAACGACCCGGCCAAGCCGACGTTCCTCTTCGAGCTGCGCGGCGAGGGCGTCGCGGGCGGTGGGGGCGGAGGGGCGCCCGAGACGTACGCGACCGACGACGGCACCGTCGAGACCGGGACCATCGTGGACGGGCTCGCTGTGGTGAACCGCTTCACGCCGTCGCGATATCCCATGCGCCTCACGACGATCCGCATCTTCCACGCGCTCTTCCAGGGGCTTCCCAGTCCGGCGCTCGCTTCCATCCGGCTCATCGCGTACGTGGATCCCACGGGCGCGGCCGCAGCGTCGCAGCGGCCCACGCTCCTGCTGAACCAACTGGTGACCCTGCCTTCGGTTCCCGTGGGCGGAGGTTTCGTGGACTTCGCCATCACCGGTGGTCCGGTGGTCACGTCGGGCGACATCTACGTGGGCTACGCCGCGCCGAGCCCCGCGGGCGGCGTCGTGTTCGCGGCGGATACGAGCGGACCCCAGCGCCAGCGCGGGTTCTTCTCGACCGACGGGGCCACGACGTTCGTCGGCCCGCTCGTGCTCCAGGGCGCGGGAGGAGCGCAGACGCCCGCGAACATCATGATCCGCGCGGTCCTGACGCCCGAGGGGGGCTCGAACCCGTCGGGTTGCTCGTTCGCCCTTTCACATGGGTATCCGGTCGTGGCCGCTGCGGGCGGCACGACTTCGATCGCGGTCACGGCGCCCGCGGGCTGCGCGTGGTCTGCCGCGAGCGACGCGCCGTGGCTCACGGTTTCGCCGCCTTCGGGCTCCGGCAACGGCACCGTCGTCGCGACGGCGATCGCCAACGCCGCGGCGAGCGTGAGCGCGGCGTCCTCCGGCGCCGCGGCGAGCGAGAGGAGCGCCACGCTCACGATCGCCGGCCTGTCCGCGCCGATTCGGCAGTCGGGTCCCGAAGCCGAGGGTTCCACGGTCGTCCCGATCCTGCTCTCCGCG
>CAZXSG010001186.1:0-1702 GCA_964643185.1 uncultured Holophagales bacterium | reverse complement strand
ACGCGTCGAGCTTGTCCCACACTTCCGTGCGTGTCGTGTCGCCGTAATGGACCGTGTAATCGATGACCGTCGCCTGCTCGCCGCGACCGTGCCCGACGATTTGCGTTTCGAGTCGGTCCGCCTGCACGTCGGTGCCGCTCGTGAGCAGGAGCACGCCGCGCGGAATCTCGCGCAGACGATACGGCTCGCGTCGCAGGCTGCCTTGCCGCCCCTCGACGCCCCGGCCCAGTCCACCGCTCCCTACGTCGGCACGTATCCGGTCGTCTTGAAGGTTCCCGGCATGGACCGCGCCACGGTGCGCGAGGGGCTTCCGTTCTCCGGGACCCTGAAGCTCGACATCGCCCTGCCCGAGGGCGCGGTGCCCAAGGCCGGTCACCCCATCGTGATCTTCGTGAACGGTGTGGGCGCTCCATTCCGGGAATGGGAGATCTACCGCTCGTGGGGCCGCCTCGTTGCCGCGCACGGCATGGCCGGAGTGGTCTACGACGGGTCGCAGGGTCAGCCGGCGGCCGACCTCGACGCGGTGCTCGCGTTCGTGCAGGCGAACGCCGCGAAGTACGGGCTCGACCCGAACCGCATCGCCATCTGGGCCTGCTCGGCGAACGTCACCTCCGCCCTGCCCTTCCTCATGGAACGGGCGACCCCGGCCGTGAAGGCGGCCGTTCTCTACTACGGATCCACGGCCGTGCCGAAGCTGCGCAAGGACCTGCCCGTCTATTACGTGCTCGCAGGGCGCGACAACCGGCAGCTGAACGACGGAATCCGCGCGCTCTTCGTGAAGGCCGCGACCGAAGGCGTCCCCTGGACGATGGTGAACGCCCCGACGCTCACCCACGCGTTCGACGGACTCGACGAAGGCCCCGAGTCGCGGCTCCGCGTGCAGGATACGGTCGCGTTCCTTTCGACTCGCCTCGCGACGAACGTCCCGCCCGGACCCGCGCCGTCCCTCGCGCGGCAGGCGCTCACCCATGCCTATGGGAACGAGTTCGAGGAGTCGATCGCGATCCTCCGGAAGATCGTCGCCGAGAACCCCAAGGACATCGAGGCGTCGCGCTCCCTCGGGTTCAGCCTGGCACGCGTGGGCCGGCCCGCGGAGGCCGAGCCCGTGCTCGCGCAGGCCAAGGCCGCGGGCGCCGACCCCGTCGCCATCGACGGCGCGCTCGCTCGGTCCTACCTCTTCGCGAAGGACTATCCGCGAGCGATCGTCTGGTACGAGGCCGCGTTGAAGGTGCGCCCCGACGGGCTCTCGTTCTACAACCTCGCGTGCGCGTACGCACTCACGGGAAAGAAGGACGAGGCGATCGACCGGCTCGGCAAGGCGCTCGACCTGGGCTTCGGCGCCAACTCCCTCGACACCGACGAGGACTTCGAGAGTCTCCGGAGCGACCCGCGCTTCGAGGCGCTCCGTAAGGGAACCGCACGCTGACAGGGGAACACGTCAACCTTCTCTCCGGGCATTCCGTCCAACGCTCATGGCGTCAAAGTCTCTCCTCGCTGCAGTCGCCGTGCTCATCTTCTCGTCGTTCCGCGGGGACGCGGTGACCATCACTCGCGGAATCGAGTACGGCCGCGCCGGGTCGACGCCGCTCCTCCTCGACCTGTACGTGCCCGACGGCCCCGGGCCCTTCCCCGTAGTCGTCTGGATCCACGGCGGCGGCTGGTCGGGCGGAACGCGGTCGCTGGACGCCAACGGCCCGATGGT
>CAZXSG010001185.1:0-1710 GCA_964643185.1 uncultured Holophagales bacterium | reverse complement strand
CCCGCGGGCCCCCCGCCCCGGCGCCCCGCGCGGAACAGCCGCCGGGTTCCGTGGGCCGCGGGCGCGGCCGGCGCCGGGGCATCCGGCCGGGGGATGTCGACCTCCGGGGCGTCCCCAGACCGCTTCAACATGAGCCGGCTCCGGGTGTCGTAGAGCTCGACGAGCGCCCGGCCTTCGGCCACGTCGCCGAGAGCCAGGCCCGTGGACGACGAATACAGCCGGCGCTCCTTCCCGTTCAGGGTCGCGGCCCAGAGCGACGGGGGCCTCATGTCGCCGGTCCCGTCGTAGAACAGCTCCGTGCCGTCTGGCGAGAACCTCACGCCGAGAATGCCGGACAGATCCGGCCCGAGGTGACGGGCACGTCCGCCCTTCGGGACGAGCACCGGATGGCCCATGGTGTTGCTCCCCACGAGGGAGTACTGGACCACCGCCACCGTCTCTCCGTCGGGCGAGACGTCCAAGGCTCCCAGCCTCATCGGATCGTCCACTTCGTAGAGGAGCGTGCCGACCGGGTACTCGAGCCGGCTCTTTCCCTCGAAGCGCCGGGTGACCGCCAGGGCCGCGCCATCGGGCGAGAACGCCGCGTACAGCACGTCCTCGGCGAGCGGCCGCGGCGCGCCTCCGGTGAGCGAGGTGAGCGCCAGCACCCCGGGCTGCGTGGTCCTTCCGTCCCCGGGCAGGAGCCGCACGGCCAGATCCCCCTTGGAGGAGAACTCCAGCGGAATCGCCGGAGGGAGATCCAGGATCCGGAAGTCGGGCCGTTCGAACGAGGCCTGCTGGATCCGGTACGGCCCGGTGCCCATCCGCGACGCATAGACGAAGCTCGTGCCGTCGGGGCTGAAGCGGGGGAAGCGGGTCTGTCCCGCCTGGAACGTGAGCGCCCGGAGCAGGGGGACGGCGGGCGGCGTGCGGAGGCGCGCCGTCAGGGCGGCCAGTGCGGCCAGCGCGAGGGCGAGCGCGAGGGCGAGAGTCCACACGAGCGCGCGCGGGGCCTTCTTCGGGGCGCGGACCGGCAGGGGCACGACGACGGCCTCGCCGCCCGAAGGCATCGAGCCGAGCGATGGGCCTTCGAGGTCCTCCAGCCGGAACGCGAGATCCCGGGCGCTCTGGAGCCGCTCCGCGGGGACCTTTTCGAGGCAACGGCGCACCGTTCGCTCGAGGGCCGCCGAGACGGGGCGCCCCGAAGCCGTCAGCGGCGCCGGCTCGTCGCGCAGGATGGCCGAGAGCACGTCCGACGGCGTGTCGCCGTGGAACGGCCGCTTGCCCGAGAGCATCTCGTAGAGGACGACTCCCAGCGAGAAGACGTCCGAGCGCGCGTCGACGCCCACGCCCCGCACCTGCTCGGGCGACATGTAGCCCAGCGTGCCCAGGATCTGGCCCGGCTCCGTCTCGGCGACCCGCGTGGGCGCGTTCTGCCTCTCCGCGGCTTCCTCGGTGGAGGGGTCCCGCCGCGCGAGGCCGAAGTCCAGGATCTTCACGCGCGCGTCCCGCGTCAGGAAGATGTTCTCGGGCTTGAGGTCGCGGTGCACGATCCCCTTCTCGTGCGCGTAGGCCAGCCCCAGGGCCGCCGCCTTGGCGACCGCGATGGCCCGCTTCTCGGGCATCGGCCCACCGGCGATCGCGGCGCGGAGCGTCTCGCCTTCGAGGAGCTCCATGACCACGTAGGGCGTTCCGCTCTCCTCCCCGACGTCGAAAACCGATATCAGGTTC
>CAZXSG010001184.1:0-1710 GCA_964643185.1 uncultured Holophagales bacterium | reverse complement strand
AAGGGCTTGAAGTGGTCGACGTCGACGATGAGCAGCGAGAACGGCGCCCGCGCGGGGATGGCCGGCGGCGACTCGCGGTCCAGCACCTCCATGAGATGTCGGCGGTTCGCGAGGCCCGTGAGCGCGTCGGTGCGGGAGAGCTGCTCCAGCTCGCGCGAAAGCTCGAGCAGCCTCTCGTTCTTCGCCGCCAGCTCGCGGTTCTGGCGGGCGAGGTCCTCCTGGAGACGCGCGATGCGGAGCTGGTGGTCGATGCGGGCGAGGACCTCCTCGACCTGGAACGGCTTGCTCACGTAGTCGGCGCCGCCGACGCGGAACGCGCGCACCTTGTCGAGCGCGTCGTCGAGGGCGCTGATGCAGATGACCGGCACCTCCGCGGTGCGGCGGTCCTTCTTCAGGACCTCGCAGACCTCGTAGCCGTCCATCTCCGGCATCGTGATGTCGAGCAGGACCATGTCGGGCGGCTGGGCCTGCGCCGAGGCGATCGCACGGCGGCCGCCGTTCGCGACCCGGAAGCGGTAGCCCCGCTCGCGCAGCATGCGGGAGAGGACCTCGAGGTTCGAGGGGCTGTCGTCGACGATCAAGACGTCGGGCGGGCCCGCGTGCGCGGCAGGGCCTTCCAGCGGGATCTTCGCCCTCGGGATCGTCATGGAATCGAGCAGAAAGCCTACGCTCGCCGGTCGGTTCAGGCAAACGGATCGCGCACGTTCAGGAACGCGAATTTGTCGATCCGCGGATTCCCGGTTCGTCGCTCGGGCAGGACCGGGAGACCCCGGACCACGAAGGAGCCCGAAATGCCGACCATCAACCCGACGACACCGTCCAAAGCAGCTACGGTGACGGGCCGCATCCTGAGCGGCCTCGCCATCCTCTTCCTGGCCTTCGACAGCGTGGGAAAGCTGCTCGAGGTTCCGCCCGTGATCGCAGGCACCGCCGAGCTCGGATACCCGACGGCCATCATCTTCACGCTCGGTGTCATCCTCTTGCTGTGCGTCGTGGCCTACGCGATTCCGGGGACGTCCGTGCTGGGCGCCGTGCTGCTCACGGGCTACCTCGGCGGGGCCATCGCTACCCATGTGCGGGTGGGGAATCCGCTCCTCACCCACACGCTCTTCCCCATCTACGTCGCGGCGTTCGTGTGGGGCGGCCTCTTCCTGCGCGAGCCCCGCGTGCGCGCTCTGCTCCCCTTCCGTTCCGGCCGATGACATGGAGCTGACGATGAAGACGACTTCCGCAGACGGTACTCCGATCGCTTACGACCGGTCTGGCCAGGGTCCCGCGCTCATCCTCGTGGACGGGGCGCTGTGCAGCCGCGCGTTCGGGCCGATGCCCAAGCTCGCTCCGCTCCTCGCGCCTCACTTCACGGTGTTCGCGTACGACCGCCGCGGTCGCGGCGAGAGCGGCGACACGAAGCCCTACGACCCCGCGCGCGAGGTGGAGGATCTCGCCGCCTTGATCCGCGAAGCGGGCGGGTCCGCGTTCCTGCTCGGGCTCTCTTCAGGCGCTGCGCTCGCCCTCGAGGCCGCGGCGGGCGGTCTCCCCGTGAGCAAGGTGGTCGCGTACGAGCCGCCCTACGTCGACGTGGACGGCACGAACGACGGCCCGGCTCACGAGCCCCGGCTCCGGCAGCTCGTCGCGGACGGCGACCGGGCCGGCGCCGTGAAGTACTTCATGAAGGACATGGTCGGCGTGCCGGCGTTCGCCGTCGTCTTG
>CAZXSG010001183.1:0-1716 GCA_964643185.1 uncultured Holophagales bacterium | reverse complement strand
GCGGCTTCGCGGTGAGCGTCAGGTCCGCGTCGTACGGTGCGTAGCGCGAGGGCCCGTAGCCGTTCGAGGCGAACCAGACGCGGGCCGGGCTCGAGTGCGCCTTGGGCGTGGTGTCGATGCAGCCGCGCACGAGCCCGGAGATCGTCCAGGTCCCGTCGCCGTTGTCGGTGACGGTCTGCCACGCCACGATCTCGTCATCGACGATCAGGAGGTTCCGCCCCTCGGCGAGCGCGGCCGCGTTGATCGACTCGAGCGCGGAGAGCCCGACGCCGGCGCCCACGGTCAGACTCGTGGACTTCGGCGTGATCGAAGCGGTGAGCGTCCCCGAGGGTGTGAGCTGACTGACCTCGTTCGTCTCGAGGTAGGCGGTACCGCCAGCCGGGTCGCTCCAGACCTCGTAGCCGAGCGCCGCGTAGGCGCCGCGCACGGCGAGCGTCATCACGCGGCGGTTCTCGCCCACGTCCAGCGTGTAGAAGCCGCCGGCGACCGGCACCTTCACGCCGAGGCCAAACGTGTACGGCGTCTCCATCAGGCGGCTCGCGGCGAGTACCTGCGGCGCGATGAACGGGTCCACCCACTCGGTGGCCGGCGGCGTCGGGTATCCGGTCCAGGTCACCGCGAACACATCCTCGAGCGCTTGCATGGTGACGCGGCCGTCGGTGAGGGTGCCGTATCCCGGATTGGAGACGCGGACGACCATGTCCACGATGCCGAGCGGCGGCCACGTGAGCTTGAACACGTCGCCCGGCTTCACGGCATGGGCGGTACGATTCGCCACGATCTCGAGGCTAGCCACCGGGTAGGAGCGACCCTTGAGCTCGCGCGCGGCCGCACGCTGCGCGAGCGCGCCCGTCGCGATGCCGGTCAGGTCCACGTCCTCGACCGAGACGTCGCCGGCGCGGACCTGGATGTTGGCGAGGTCCTGCGCGTTGGCGACCCGCTCGGCGAAGTCCGAGGCCCGATCGACGTAGCGGACACGGACGTGGTTGCGGGTCTCCTCCCACGAGGGACGCACCAGCTCGACGCTCACCACGTTCGTGCTGTCGAGCACCGGCAGGGTGCCGACCGTGTAGTCCGCGCGGATGAGCTTGAGGGTGAGCAGCCCGGTCGAGGGGTCGCTGTAGACCAGTGCGTCGATGTGCCGGAGGATCTCGTCGATCATGTCGCGGGCGCTGGTCGCCCCGTCGAACAGCATGGACAGCCCGAAGCCCTCGGCCTTGAGTGTCACGCCGGCGGCGCGGAAGCCGGTGACATCGATCGAGCCCACCGGCAGCCCGAGGCCCCAGCGCTGGTTCGTGAGGATCTCGTACAGCATGCAGGCCGGGTTCGCGTCGGTGGAGATGTCGTGGGCGCCGGCCGTGAGACCGAGCGAGTTGGGCAGCCGGCGCACCACGAACGAGATGGGCTTGATGTACGGCGAGTTGCCGAGCCACGGGCGGTTGAGCACCGCATGGCAGATGCCGCGGAGCCCCGGCAGCGGCGCCCCGGTCGCCGAGACCAGGTACGGACTGGCGACCTGCGTGAGCCCGCCGAAGTAGCAGTCGAGCGAGCCCTTGATGCCGTCGTCCTGCCCGAAGATGTCCTTCGCGTTCACGGTGATGCGCTTGTAAGTGGCCAGCGTGCTCGACGTGGTCGAGGGGATGCGGCCATCCCAGCGGACCCCGAGCACGTCATCCACGGGTCCATGGCAGAGCACGTAGTGCATGCCGAGGTAGT
>CAZXSG010001182.1:0-1718 GCA_964643185.1 uncultured Holophagales bacterium | reverse complement strand
ATCACTTACGTGAATCCGGCGTTCGAGCGCATCACGGGCTACACGGCGAAGGAAGCCATCGGTCAGAACCCGAGATTGCTCAAGAGCGGTCGTCACGACGACGCGTTCTACCGGGATCTCTACGCGACGCTCCTTCGTGGCGAGACGTTCCGCGGCGACGTGACCAACCGCCGAAAGGACGGCTCCCTGTTCGAGGAGGAGGCCACGATCTCACCCGTGAAGGCCGCGAACGGCGAGATCACCGGATTCGTGGCGGTGAAGCGGGACGTGACGCGCGAGAGGGCGCTCGAGGAGCGTCTTCGTCAGTCGTCCAAGGTCGAGGCCGTGGGGCTCCTCGCCGGCGGGGTCGCCCACGACTTCAACAACCTCCTCACGGTGATCTCGGGCTTCACGGCCCTCGCGAAAGACCAACTGCCCGAGGACCACCCGGCCGCCGGCCATCTCGACGAGGTCCTCACAGCCGCCACGCGGGCCGCGTCGCTCACTCAGCAGCTCCTCGCGTTCAGCCGCAAGCAGGTCCTGCGACCCGAGGTGGTCGACCTCGACACTGTGGTGACCGAGTCGGTGCGCCTGCTGAAAAGGCTCATCGGCGAAGACATCCGCGTCGAGCCCATCCTGGCCGGCAACCTGCCCCGCGTGCTCGTCGATCAGGCCCAGATGCAGCAGGTCGTCCTGAACCTCGCCGTCAACGCACGGGACGCCATGCCGAGGGGCGGCACGCTGACCATCGAGACCGCCAGCGTCGTCCTCGACGAGGCCTACGTCGCCGCTCACGAATCGGCCCGCTCCGGGCCATTCGTGAGGCTCACCGTTTCGGACACGGGCACCGGCATTCCCCAGGACCTGCAGTCCAAGGTCTTCGATCCGTTCTTCACGACGAAGGAGAAGGGCAAGGGAACCGGGCTCGGCCTCTCGACCGTGTACGGAATCGTGAAACAGAGCGGCGGCTGGATCTGGCTGTACAGCGAGGCCGGCAAAGGGACGACGTTCAAGATCTACCTGCCGCCCGCACCAGACGACGCGCCCCAGGGCAGACTCGCCCCGGACGCTCGCGTTCCGCCTCATGGCACCGGCCAGGTGATCCTCGTGGTGGAGGACGAGCCCGCGCTCCTCCAGCTCGTCACCGGCTTCCTTCGCGACGAAGGCTTCGTGGTGCTCGCCGCAGACGGCCCGGAGCGCGCGCTCGCTCTCGCGCGGGAGCACCGCGGCCCCATTCACGCGGTCGTGACGGACGTGATCATGCCGGGCTTCTCGGGCGCCGAGCTGGTGAAGCGCCTTCGTGAGGAGCGCGAGATCGGCCCCGTTCTCTTCATGTCGGGCTACACCGCGGATGCGATCGCGCACCACGGGGTGCTCGATCCGGGAGTCGAGCTCATCGAGAAGCCGTTCACCCGCGAGGCGCTCCTGGCGCGCCTCTGGCGAATCCTGGGCGGAGGTCCGGGATACGATCGCCCTGCGAATGAGCGAGCCTGAACGATGACGAAGCCCCCCGAGTCTCCGTTCATCTCGGCCGTCGCGCACCCTGCGGCAGACCCGTTCCGGCTGCTGGTCGAGTCCGTGGCGGATTACGCGATCCATCTGGCGGGCCCGGGCGGCCCCATGGGATGGCCGGGAGGGTTCTCCTCCTCGCGACGCGCGTGTCCGCGCCGCTCGCTGCACAGGGGCAGGGCACCGTCGACGAGGGAGCCGAGCTCGAAGCCCTGCTGAAGCAGGAGACC
>CAZXSG010001181.1:0-1724 GCA_964643185.1 uncultured Holophagales bacterium | reverse complement strand
GGAAGCCCCGGGGCGGACCGGGCGAGCACCTCGAGGTCCATAGCGAGGCGTCGCGCGGGGACGCAGTTCAGGCCCAGCGCGACGGGCGGCGCCCGCTCTTCGAGGAGGCAGCGCGCCGCGTCGTCGAGCGGCTCGCCCGAGAGCAGGTGTCCCTGCCCGTCGGACACGAGGCTCACGATCACTGGGAGACCCGTCGCGGCCGCGGCGCGCAGCGCGGCCCGTGCCTCGCGGAGCGTGTTCATCGTCTCGACGAGCACGAGGTCGCAGCCCGCCCCGGCGAGCGCCTCGGCCTGATTGCCGTGCTCGCGCTCGAGGCCTTCGCCTTCGGGAACGAGATCCGGCGAGTAGCAGTCCTCGAGCGGCGAGAGGGAGCCCGCCACCCACACCGTTCGCGACGATCCGAGAGCCGCGTCCCTCGCGAGGCGCACGGCGAGCGCCGTCGCCGAGGCTGCCCTCTCTCCGAGGCCGTTCCGCGCATGGGTGCGGAACGTGTTCGCGGTGAGGATGTCGGCGCCCGCCGTCACGTTCTCGGCGTGGATCCGCCGCACGAGATCGGGATGCGTTTCCAGCGCGGCCGCGCTCCACAGAGGCGGCAGGAGCTTCGCGCCGCGGACCGCGAGCTCCGTTCCCATCGCAGCGTCCAGAACGAGGCACTGCGCTTCGAGAAGGGCGCCGAATCTGCTCAGCCCTCCGGGCCGGGAAACGCCTCCGGCGCGCTCGAGTTCGGGCCGGGACACGTCAGACACGTTTGCTATGGTCGCGCGCATGTCTGAAAAACGCACGAGCGCGGGCTCTTTGCCGTCGCTGCGCAGCTGGGCTCTCGTACTTGGCGCGTCCTCGGGGTTCGGCGAGGCCGCCGCGATCGCGTTCGCGCGGGCGGGACGGAACGTCTTCGGCGTCCACCTCGACCGGCGCATCACGCTGCCCAACGTCACACGCATTCGCGGCGAGATCGAGGCTCAGGGGGCCCGCGCCCGCTTCTTCAACGTCAACGCGGCCGACGCCGGGGCGCGCGCCGAAGTGCTGGCCGAGATGAAGACGGAACTCGCCGAGGAGCGGCTCGATGTGCTCGTCCACTCGCTGGCCTTCGGCGCGCTCAAGCAGTTTCTCGGGGAGGACGCCAAGGAGAGTCTCTCGAAGGCGCAGCTCGAGATGACGCTCGACGTGATGGCCAACTCCCTCGTCTACTGGACTCAGGACGCCGTCTGGGCCGGGCTCCTCGGCGCGGGCGCGCACGTCTTCGCGATGACGTCGTCGGGCAGCCATCGCATCTGGAGGAGCTACGGCGCGGTCTCCGCGGCCAAGTCCGCACTCGAGAGCCACTGTCGTCAGCTTGCGGTGGAGCTGGCCCCGCGGAAGATCGCCGTCAACGCGATCCAGGCGGGTGTGACCGATACGCCCGCGCTCCGCAAGATCCCGGGCAACGAACAGATGATCGAGCGCGCTCTCGCGATGCACCCCGCCAGGCGGCTCACGACCCCCGAGGACGTCGCGCACGTGCTCGTGGCGATGGCCAGGCCCGAAACGACCTGGATGACGGGCAACGTGCTCCGCGTGGACGGTACGGAGGATCTCATCGGATGAAGACCACGCGTCTGCTGACGTCGCGTCGCGACCTGTTTCTCTCCACCGCGGCGACCCTCGGCGCGGCGTTCGTCGGCACCGTCACCACAGGGTGCTCGGGCACGGCCGTGCGGCCCAAGGCCGCCGAGCCCGACGTGCCC
>CAZXSG010001180.1:0-1728 GCA_964643185.1 uncultured Holophagales bacterium | reverse complement strand
TCGCGCCGACCTCACAGACTCTGACGCGCTACCCGCAGGCTCCCGGACTGGACCTGACCCCCGCCGACGACGCTCCCGGCGCCTCCCGCTCCCTCGCCGAGCGGCCTCCTCTCGAAGCCCGCCGCAGCGGCAACAACCACGCCTGAAAAGGCCGTCCCAACAGAAGGAGCCCGCGTGAAGGAATCCTCCGCCCCCGTGTCCTCGCTCCGGTCGACCTCCGGCGTCTCCATCCCGCTCCTCGGCGTCGCGATCCGCGCGACCGTCACCGGCGGGTTCACGGAATCCACGGTGATCCAGCGCTATCGCAACAGTGAAGAGAAGCCACTCGAGGCGATCTACACGTTCCCTCTCCCCTCGACCGGAGTGCTCACGGGGTTCACGATGACTGCGGGCGGACGCCGCGTCACGAGCGTTCTCAAGGAGCGGGAAGAGGCCTTCAGGACCTACGACGACGCGCTCCAGGCGGGGCACGGCGCCGCGCTCGTGGAAGAGGAACGCCCCAACGTCTTCACGGCCTCCGTGGGGAACCTCCTGCCCGGCGAGGAGACGGTGCTCGAGATCTCCTGGCTGTCGCGAACGGAAACGGAGGAGGGCGTGCTCCGGCTGTCCGTTCCCACGCTCGTCGCTCCGCGCTACGTGCCGGGCACGCCGCAGGGGCATCGCACCGCGGGCGGCTTCGCCGAGCCCACGAACCGCGTGCCCGATGCCGACCGCATCACGCCGCCGGTGGACCCTTCGGGCACTGTCCCCTACGGCGTCTCGATCGACATCCTCTTCGATCTCGCGCGGCCGCTCCGCGTCTCGAGCCCGTCGCACGCGCTGTCGCTCCACGACGAGGGCGGGAACCGGGTGCGCGCCACGCTGCGCTTCGGTGAGGCCGCGCTGGACCGCGACCTCGTGCTCCTGGCCGAGCCCACCGACCGGCGCGTCGAAGACACGTTCGGATGGCACGCGCTGTCGCTGCATCGCGAGTCGAACGGTGACGGGTACTTCGCGTTCACCTTCGTGCCCGATCTCGCCGCGAGCGCGCGCCCCGCGCCGCTCGACGTCGTGTTCGTCGTGGACACCTCGGGCTCGATGGAGGGCGACTCGATCCGCGAGGCGAAGACCGCGCTCCGCCTCTCTTTGCGCCAGCTCAGGGCCGGGGACCGCTTCCAGATACTGGAGTTCAACTCCACGTTCTCTGCATTCGCGAGCGGGCTGGTTCCGTTCGACGACCGCTCGCTCGTGGCAGCAGATGCCTTCGTCGCGGCGCTCTCGGCAAACGGGGGCACGGAGCTGAAGGAGCCCCTCGTCGCCGCCACGCGCCTCGCGCCCGACGGCCTCGTCGTTCTGCTCACCGACGGACAGGTCTCGAACGAGGACGAGATCCTCGCTGCGGTTCTCTCCGCGCGGAGCACGGCCCGCATCGCGACGTTCGGCATCGGCACGAACGTGAGCGACGTGCTGCTCAGAGATCTCGCGCGGAAGACCGGGGGCGCGCTCACGCTCATCCATCCCGGCGAGCGCGTGGACGAGAAGGTGCTCGCCCAGTTCGCCGCGGCGACGGCTCCCCGCCTTTCGAACGTCGCGTTCTCGGTGCGCGGGGCGAACGTCTTCGAGCTCGCTCCGGCCACGCCACCCGCGGTCGTCGACGGCACGCCGTTCAGCATCTTCGGCCGCGTGACGGGCCAGGGTCCGGCAGAGGTCGAGATCCGCGGAACGCTAGGACGCGAAACGGTCTCTCTG
>CAZXSG010001179.1:0-1728 GCA_964643185.1 uncultured Holophagales bacterium | reverse complement strand
TGGACGAGAATGCCGACGCGCCGGCCGAGGTCCCCGCGACGACGCCGCCCGCGACGAGCCCCGCGCGGATCGCCTCGAAGGCCTTCGTCGCCGAGAGCACGGTCACGAGGCGCTGATGGTCGCCGCCCGTGAGGAAGACGCCCGTGCAGCCGAGGAGGGCCTCCGCGTTCGCGTTGAGCTGGGCGTCGCGCCGCGTGACGATGGGCACGTGGACGGTGTCTTCCACGCCGAGGCCGGCGAACACTTCCTTGTAGAAGGCCGCCCGCTCGTCGGGAATCGAGGACGCCGTCGGCAGGATCGCGATGCGACCGCGCTTCCCGCCGGCTTCCTTCACGAAGCGCTGCAGGATCCCGCGTTTCTTGACTTTGTCTTCGGCTCCACCGACGGCCAGGATCGACCCCGGCGCGGAAGCGCGATGCGCAATTGAAGTGGACATTCTCTTGATAGAAAAGCGCCTCGACGGCCGGCGGACTGTAGCAGACTCCCGCGCATGTCGCGCTGGGAGAGGAAGGACGTCACCGTCCGCACGATGGCGACCGGTCACGAGCTGACGGCGCCGGTTTTCTACTGCCACGGGAAGAACGAACGGCCTCTCGCGTACCTGCAGGCGAACGTCCACGGTGCCGAGCTGCAGGGCAACGCGGCGATCCTCGCGCTCTTCGATCTCCTCGACCGCGAGCCGCCCAAGGGGTCTCTCATCCTCGTGCCCCGCGTGAACCCCGTGGGCGAGAACCAGCAGATCGGCGACTACGTCCAGGGCGTGTACGACTTCGCGTCGGGCCTCAACTTCAACCGCGGCTATCTCTATCTCACGGGCCCTTCGCGTTCCAGCTCGGCGTGCTACGTGGACGCCGACGCGTTCGCGGCCGCGAACCTCGACTCCACACCTCAGCAGATCCGCGACGGCTTTCGCGAGGCGCTCCAGGCCGCGCTCGAGACGATCCGGGACGACACGAAGACCTGGGGCCTCGACGGCCGGCTCGAGCTGGCGCTCGCGGTGCAGGAGCTCGTGGTGGAGGCCGACGTCGTGATGGACCTCCACACGGGCGACCGGGCGCCGCGCTATCTCTACACGCCGGCAGGCATGCGCGGGGCCGCCCGCGCGTTCGGCATCCCGTTCGTGCTCGAGGTGCCGCCGCGTTTCGGCGGCGCGCTCGACGAGGCCGCGTTCGTGCCCTGGCAGGACCTGTCCGACGCGTTCCACCGGCTCGGCCGCGAGGACGTCCCCCGCTTCGTGGACGGCTTCACCGTGGAGCTCGTCTCCATGAACACGTTTTCCATGCTGCAGGGCGTGGAGGACGCCAAGCGCATCGCGTCGGCCCTGCGGCACTACGGAGTGCTCCAGGGTCTGCCCGACCAGCCCGCGACCAAGATCGCGGGCGGCGCCATCGCGGACTACCGCTCGATCATGGCGCCGGCCGGGGGGCTCGTGGATCCGGTGGTGACGCCCGGGACGCCCGTGCGGAAGGGCGATCTCATCGCCCGCATCGTGGACGTCTCCCGCTGCCGCCGCATGCCGCCGCTCTCGAGCCACGCGGTGGTGGAGGTGCGCGCGCCCGAGAGCGGCGTCGTGCTCCTCTTCCACGCGTTCTCGTCGGTCCCCAAGGGTGTCCGCCTCGTCTCGATGATGACGAACACCTTCACGATCTGAATTTGATCCTGGGGGTTTCTCGATCCCCCCAGGCCCCCCGGGGAGCCGATCCTGGGGTTTCTCGAACCAAGCGCTCA
>CAZXSG010001178.1:0-1734 GCA_964643185.1 uncultured Holophagales bacterium | reverse complement strand
TCAGACGTGGCGACCGAGGGGCGCAGGGTGCGTCCCGAGCCCGCACCGACGGCGACTCAGCTCGTGCCCAGCGTCAGGCCCGGAGACCTCATCCGGGACGAGCTCCCCACCCGTCCCTCGTGGGTTCCGCCCACCGACGTCGCCGAGGACGTGCGGCTCATCTCGGGCAAGGAGGTCACGACCTCGCACGGCTTCTTCGGCGTGCGCACGTCGGCGCGGCTCGTCGAGGTCGTCGAGGGCCGTGAGCCCATGGTGTTCGAGCTCCTGCGCCCCGTGCTCATCATCGGGCGGACCGACTCCAACGATTTCGTTCTGCCGCACGGCTCCGTTTCCAAGCAGCATGCCCGGCTCACCCAGATCGGCGCGCGGTGGCGCGTCGAGGATCTCGGGTCCACGAACGGCACGGTGGTGAACGGCCACCGCGTGGGGGAGCATCTCCTCGAGAAGGGCGACGGCCTCAAGATCGGCGCGTACCAGTTCCGGTTCGACGCGGTGGAAACGGTCGTGTCGGCCGAGATCCGGAGATCGCACTGATGGCAGACGAGGGAAGCCCCTCGCCGGGCTGGGGAAAGGCCGTGAGCGGGCCCAAGACCTGGACGGCCGGCGCGCGCACGGACGACCCCACCAAGAGAACCGTTCACGCCCCGCTCGCGGAGGGGTGTGGCACCGGCCGCGCGTTCCTGTTCCTCTTCGGGCTCAAGAAGCACAGCTCCATGGACCGGGTCTTCCTGAACCGCGAGCTGGCGGGCATCGAGGACGACGTCACTCTCCTTCGGAGCCTCGGCTTCACGGTGGTGGTGGATTCCGAGGCGACCCGCAAGGACTTTCTGGAGACGATCACCGGGAACGGCGAAGGCGTGAAGGGCCTCGCGCCGGCCGGCTTCTACTGGAGCGGGCACGGCAACCCCGACGGCTCGCTGGAATCCTCCGACGGCGGGCTGCTCCGGCCCGAGGATTGCGACCCCGCCGAGGTCCACCCGGGTCTCCGTCTCGTCGTCCTGGGCTCCTGCTACGTGGGATCCCGGGCGCGCACCTGGAGAGCCCGGCTGGGCGGCAACGCCCTCGTCGTGGGCTGGGGCCGGCCGGTGACGATCGACCGCGCCGTCGAGTTCCTCACGGCCAAGTCCGACACGGAAACCGACTTCGACGACCTCGTGAGGCGCTACGTCATCGACGGGGCGCCCATCCCGGTCGAGGCCGAATCCACAAAAGGCGCGCCTCCCAGCGCCCTCGCGCAAGGGCGGCGCGAAGATCTCGATCTTCGCGTGCGGGAGCTCGGAGAACGCCTCGGAGCCGAGCACCGCGCCGCCGACCGTTGGCACGAGCTCTCGGTTCCGCTCGCCGACGGGCGGCGGCACATCGTGCGGATCACCGTGGTGGACGCCAAGAACGTCGCCGGCATCGCCGAACTCGGCGTCGTCTTCCTGCTGTTCCTGATCGGCATCGAGCTGTCCTTCGAGCGCCTGAAATCGATGCGCGTGCTGGTGTTCGGCCTCGGCGGCCTGCAGGTCGTCCTGTCCGCCATCGCGATCGGGACCGCGGCGGCGCTGTTCGGCCTCGGATCGGGCGTGTCCATCATCCTGGGAGCCTGCCTGGCATTGTCGTCGACGGCGATCGTCATCGAGGTCCTGTCGAACCAGGGCCGGCTGGCGTCGACGGCGGGCCGCACCAGCTTCGCCGTGCTGCTCGCGCAGGACCTGGCGGTCGTGCCGATCCTGCTGTTCCTCCCCATTC
>CAZXSG010001177.1:0-1737 GCA_964643185.1 uncultured Holophagales bacterium | reverse complement strand
CAGCGCGCCCAGGCCGGCAAGCAGAAGCACCGCGACCCTCATCCGAGGTTCATAGCACGATCGCGTCCGGCCCCTGTCATTTAGGGGCCGATCTGTTGGAGAATCTGACCATGGCATACACGCGCTCCGAATTCCTGCGCCTCGTGGTCCTGGGCTCCGGAGGCGTGCTCGCGGCGCTTTCGGCGGAAACGCCCCTTCTCGCGGCTTCGGCCAGCCAGTCGCTGTCGGGCTACCAGGGCCAGATCGGGAAGGAGTTCATGATCCTCGGGTCCGGACAACGGCTCATCCTCGATGCGGTCGTCGAAGGGCGGAAGACGAAGGACACGGTCGAGTTCTCGCTCGTCTTTCGATCGGAGTCGCCCCTCGAGGCGGGTACCTACCCCGTGCGGAATGCCACCCTGGGTGTCTTCGATGTGTTCCTCGTCGGAGCCGGCAGCAAGGGATATGACTATTTCGCGAGGGCGGACTTCAACCTTCTCAACGGCACCATCAGGCGCTGAGCGAAACGGGGCGTCCCCGAGCGACCCTTCGGCGCATCGTTGAATCCGACCTTGGCTTTCTGCGCCGGGTCTACGCATCGACGCGTACGGAGGAGCTCGCTCCCGTGCCGTGGACCGAGGAGCAGAAGACGGCTTTCCTTGCCCAGCAGTTCGAGGCGCAGCACGCGCACTACCAAACCCATTACATCGGAGCCGAGTTCTTCGTCATCGAGGTGGATGGAGTGTCCGTCGGGCGGCTCTACGTCGCTCGCTGGAGCCAGGAGATCCGCATCGTCGATATCGCCCTCCTGCCCGAAGCGCGGGGAAAGGGGACCGGAGAGGCCCTGCTTCGGGATCTCCTGAACGACGGGCAGCGCTCCGGCAGGTTCGTGTCGATTCACGTCGAGCGGATGAACCCGGCTCTGCGCCTCTACGAGAGGCTGGGGTTCCGGCTCGAAGAGGACAAGGGCATCTATCTGTTCCTGAAGCGGGAACCCGATGCCGGGCAGAGCCTCAGGTGAAGACGGCCTCGTAGTGGCAGCTGGTTGCGTCGCGACCGACCGGCACGAGGAAGAGGTTCTCGATGCGCCCGAGCCGCTCACTCTCGATCGAGTACATCGACTGCGGAAGGAGCGGATCGCGAGGACCGAGGAACGTGAGGGTGAAGGCCTCACGCTCCGCCGGCCGGCTCCAGCCGTGCCCCTTCGTCGAGACCAGCGTCAATCCAATCGCTCCACCTGGTGTGGCGAGAGCGAACGGCTCGCCCACGAGGGGCTTGAAGGACTCGATGGTCAGGGTGGCGAGGTCGATCGTCTCCATGCGTGGGGGGCCTCCTTCGTGGCGCCTCGGCATCATCTCAAGCGTTGCGAGGCCGTGCGAGGGCGAAGGTCGCGATCTTCCGTTTGAGCGTGTTGCGGTCGATGGAGAGCGCACGCGCCGCCTTCGAGATGTTGCCCGAGCTGTCTGCCAGCGCGAGGGTCACCAGCTGCCGTTCGGTGTCGGCAATGGCGGTCGCGAGCGACCGCACAGGCGACGCTGGCAAGGAAGCCGGATCGAGCGAATCGCCACCGCCCTCGAGCGTGAGATCGGCAACCCGCACGCGCTGATCGCAGAAGAACGCCCAGCGAAACACCTCGGACCGCAGCCCCCGAACGTTGCCGGGCCCGGAATGGCCCTGGAGCGGGCCCCACCCAACGGCCGTAACGGACCGGCCCGGCCGGCCCGGAATGTCACCGCGCCGCCAGGTTGATGGTGCGGC
>CAZXSG010001176.1:0-1738 GCA_964643185.1 uncultured Holophagales bacterium | reverse complement strand
ACCGCCCGGGCGCCGTGCCACAATTCGAAGGCCGCGTTCGATGAAAGACATCTGGAAGGCCTTCGAAGCAGAGCTCACCGAGCTCGCCGTGGATAGTTCCCTCCCGGCGGGTGAGTATCTTCGGCGCGAAGGGGATCCGGGGAACGAGGTCGTCTTCCTCGTGGACGGTGAGATGGAGGTCTTTCACGAAACCTCCGAGGGCGACGGCCGCGTCGTGCTCCGGACCCTGGGCCCCGGAGCCGTGATCGGCGAGATCGTCGGCCTCGACGGCGGGGCCCGCTCCGCCACGGTGCGGTCGCTCAGCGCCTGTGCGATCCGAAGGCTCTCGATCGACTCCTTCCGGCAGCTCCTCAGGAGGCGCCCCGACCTCATGGAGGATCTCTTCTGGCAGCAAACGGAGCGCGTGCGGAGCCTCACCCGGCAGGTCACGCGCCACCACCACCGCGCGATCACCGACCCGCTCACGCAGCTCTACAACTTCGGCTTCTTTCGGGAGCGCCTCAAGCTCGAGCTGGACCGCGCGCAGGCGACCGGCGACTCGGTGTCTCTCGTCATGTTCGACATCGATCACTTCAAGCACTACAACGATACGAACGGCCATCAGGAGGGCAACGTCGCTCTCGTGAAGGTCGCGGAGACCGTGAAGCGCACCGGCCGGCGCGGAGACATCGTGGCCCGCTACGGCGGTGAGGAGTTCGTCGCGCTGCTCTACGGCGCGACCCGCGAAGAGGCGTTTCGCTTCGCGGAGAGTGTGCGGCAGGCCGTCGAGCGCGAGGCCTTTGCCGGCGGACCCGCGCAGCCGATGGGCCATGTCACGGTGAGCGGCGGGGTCGCGGCGTTTCCGGCCGACGCTCCCGACGACGAAGCCCTCATCGCCGCGGCCGACGCGAACCTGTACAGGGCCAAGGCGGGCGGAAGAAACCGCGTCGTGGCCGAGTCCCTCGAAAGCCCCAGGGCTTAGAATCGCGCGCCGCCAGGGCCTTCCGGCCGGGCGTCACGAAGAACAAGGAGCGGAGATGGCCAGGATCCTGGTGGTGGACGACGACGAGATGAACCGCGACATGCTGTCCCGGCGCCTGGAGCGCAAGGGCTACCAGATCGAGCTCGCCGTCAACGGGCTGGAAGCGGTCGAGAAGGCCACGGCCAACCACCCCGACCTCATCCTGATGGATCTCTCGATGCCGGTCCTCGACGGGTACGAAGCGACCCGGCGGCTGAAAGCGGCGCCCGACACCAAGGCCATTCCGATCATCGGGCTCTCCGCGCACGCCATGGTGGGCGACCGAGAGAAAGCGCTGCAGGCCGGCTGCGACGACTACGACACCAAGCCCGTCGAGCTGCCCCGCCTCCTCGGCAAGCTGGACCAGTACCTCAAGAAAGAGGCCTAGAACGGAAAAGGCACGCGTCTCGCGACCCGTGCCTTGGCGATCCCCGGAAAAATCAGCGATTGGCTCGGAGGGGGTTTGGGGGCACCGGCCCTGGTGCCCCCAAGGTACTAGAAGACGTAGAGGGTATTCAGGGCGAGCGTCGTCTGGTTCTTGCTCGTCCGTCCGCCCGACTTCTCGAACGTGGACTCGTTGGAGCGATCGAAGCGGAGCTCGGGGCGAATGACGAGCCTGTCCATCACCTTGAATTCCGGCGTGAGCGTGCACTCCGTGAGGCGCTGCGGCGCGCCGGTGCGCGCGCCGTCGCGGTCCTTGAACGTCTCGCCCGGCACCGAGAAGGCCAACGTCGCCGG
>CAZXSG010001175.1:0-1739 GCA_964643185.1 uncultured Holophagales bacterium | reverse complement strand
GCCTACCTCGAAGACGCCCACGGAATCGTGGTCGTCACGCGGGACATCCCCGACGGCGCGTCCTCGGGAACCAACTGTGAAGCGCTCGTCTCGAGCCTCACCGGCCGCATCTCGTCCCTCGCCCTCGCGCTCACGATCGACCACCCGGACCCCACGGAGCTCGTCGTGACGCTCACCGGTCCCGACGGCACCGACGTCCTCCTCATGAACCGTTCCGGAAAGAAGGGCGAGGCCGTGCGCGAGGTGTTCGGCCGCACCGCCGACGCCATCGAGCCCCTCTCGGGCTTCAACGGCCGCGATGCCTCGGGACGCTGGCGCCTCACGGTCATCGACTCGAACCCCGGCAACACCGGGCGGATCATTTCCTGGGCGCTCCTCATCGAGCCCGAGGGGCCCGCGGCCGCGACGGGTCCGTTCGCGGCCACGTCGGTCTTCCCCGCGGCCACGCAGCGGGCGGGCCGCATGGGCGCGTACTTCACCACCGACGCGCGCTTCTTCAACACCGATCCGCTGAAGGCCCGCGACGTGAGCCTCCGCTTCTACCCCTCGGACCGCGTCACGAACCCCATGTCCACGGGCGGGCGCGAGGTGAGCTTCTCGATTCCGCCCATGGGCACGCGCGTCCTCGGCAACGTTCTCGGCGACGCGTTCCGCACGTCGGACTACGGACCGCTCTTCGTGAGCGCGCCCGAGTCCGTCGTGGCCGGGGCCCGCACCGCTACCGCGGCGCCGCAGGGTGGAAGCTACGGCACGTTCGTGAGGGCTCTCGGTCCCGCGCAGGCCCTGTCGCCGACCGGCGAGATCCAGATCCTCATCCCGCCGATCCGCGAGACGGGGTTCCGCCTCAACATCGGCCTCACGGAGATCGTGGGCGGCGAGGCGGGCCTCGAGGTCACGGTGAAAGACCGCCTCGGCGCCCCGAAGGGCGTTCTCCGGGAGACCGTCGGCCCGTACTCGCTCAAGCAGATCAACGACATCTACGCCGTCCTCGCCATCACCCCCGACAAGGACGACCGCATCGAGGTGCGGACGTACGCCGGCGGCGGACGCGTGCTGGCCTTCGGGTCCGCCGTGGACAACGAGACGAACGATTCCTTCCTCGTGAACGGCAGCCGCGCCGTGACCGACATGCTGCTCCCCGCGGCCGCGCACGCGGCCGGACAGTTCGGCGCGCGCTTCCTCACCGACCTCAAGCTCGCGAACCCGCACCCGTTCCCCGTGCGGGCGCGCATCTCCTACATCCCCACCACGGGCCCCGCGTTCGACTCCGTGGTCGTGCCGGTCGGCGCCAATGGAACACGCCTTCTTGACGACGTATTGGAGCTCCTCTTCTGGCCCTTCGAGGACGTCTCGGGCGCGCTCCGCATCACGGTGTTCGACGGCGCGACGCTCGTCGTCTCGAGCCGCACGTACACGCAACCGGCTCCTCCGGCGCTCGGCTCCTACGGCCTCTCCATCGACCCGCTCACCGCGCCCGTCGAGGCGACCCCCGGCCGGCGCATCGCGCTCACGTTCCTCTCGGGGGGCGCGCGCAACCGCACGAACCTCGGGATCATCGAGACGAGCGGGCAGATGACGCGCATGAGGCTCACGCTCTACGGGGCCGAGGGCGAGAAGCTGATCGCCCGGGAGATCACGATCGAGGGCGGCACCGGCATGCAGTGGAACGACATCTTCGCCACGCTGGGCATCCCGCCACGGGCGGAGGCCTCGGGAATCCTGGAGGTTCTCTCCGGCGG
>CAZXSG010001174.1:700-1740 GCA_964643185.1 uncultured Holophagales bacterium | reverse complement strand
CAATCCGCAAGCTGTTCGCGCGGCCCAAGGGCGTTAACTCGGTGCACGCCTCGGCCAGCCTGCCCTCCGCCGAGCGCGAGGTGAGGCTGTTCTTCGGCGTCGCGGCGCTGTCCCACTGAGCCGTCCTGCCCCGTTCCACGGGCCGGGCCCCCGGGAAGGGAGCCCGGCCCAGTGGCTTTCCGGCAACCCGCGCGCAAGGGGAGGAGCGGAACCTCCCCGGCTGGGCCAATCTGGACTCAACACCTGCGCCTATGCTAGCTTGCGCGCGTTTGGGGGGCCGTCCTCTGGGCGGCTTCTGACTCTATGAATGCCTTCATCATCGATTTCGCCACCATCCGACCTTCCGAGGAACGGGTGGAGGCGGAGGAACCGGCGCGCGAAATCGGGCTCGTCGATCCGCAATGGCGCGGCAATGTCCGCGGCTCGTTCCGGGTCGAGCGTTCCGGTGAAAGCGCGACGGTGCGCGGTACGGTGACCGGCTTGGTGCATGCGGAGTGCGCGCGTTGTCTGCGCGAGTTCGACATGACCCTGGTGGCACCGATCACCGTGTTGGCGGAGCGCACCGGTAGCACGTCGAAGAACGAGCAGCGAGAGCTCGAGCGCGGCGATCACATGTTGTTCCACGACGGGCGGCGGCTCGACCTGCGCGACAAGGCGCGGGAAGCGTTGCTGCTCGAGTTGCCCATCTCTCCCTATTGTCGGGAGGATTGCCCGGGACTCTGCCCGAGATGTGGCGCCGATCTGAACGACGGCCCCTGCGCATGCGCAGACCGCGAGTGAACGGCGTCTCAGGCTGAGTCATCGGTAGGAGGTCAGTCCCATGGCAGTTCCCAAGCGGCGGCACTCTTCGACGCGCGGCAAGAAGCGTCGCACTCACTGGAAGCTTCGCAAGCCGGGCACCAACGTGTGCAGCCATTGCGGCGCACCGCGTCAGCCGCACCGGATCTGTCCGGCCTGCGGCTTCTACCATGGCGAGGAGATCGTCGCGCCGCGCGAGGAGTAGCGGCCCGATCCCCACGCCATCATGGCTCCCATCCCGC
>CAZXSG010001174.1:0-690 GCA_964643185.1 uncultured Holophagales bacterium | reverse complement strand
CTGGGAATGGGTCGATGGGTGCGCACCGGACTTCTTCGGCCCGCAACCGGTGGCCGAGGGCGCGGCGCTCGCCCTGCGCGAGTGGCCCGGAAGATTCCAGCTGACACTCGTCGGTGACGAGAGTCAGATCCGCTCCGAACTCGACCGTGTTCACGTCTCCCGTGACGCGGTCGAGATCGTGCATGCCTCCGGAACCGTCGAGATGGGTGCGAAGGCAGTCGCTTCGGCGCGCCGCACGGACACCTCGCTCGGTGTGCTCACGCAGTTGCACAAGGAGCGCAAGGTCGACGCGATCTTCAGCGCCGGCAACACCGGCGCCGTCATGACCACGGCGCTGCTCGGGCTCGGCCGCATGAAGGGCGTGTCCCGCCCCGCGCTGGCTGCGGTGTTCCCGAGCGTGGGAGGCCACACGGTCGTGCTCGACGTGGGCGCCAATGCCGAGGTCAAGGCCAACTACCTGGTCCAGTTCGCGCACATGGGCGCGGTGTACGCGCGCTATCTGTTGGGCGTGAAGTCGCCGCGCGTGGGGCTGCTCTCGATCGGCGAAGAGGAGACCAAGGGGAACCTGCTCGTTCAGGAAGCATTCCCTTTGCTCAAGCAGGCGCAGCATCTCAACTTCATCGGCAACGTCGAAGGCCGCGACATCTTCAAGGACACCGTCGATGTCGTGGTGACCGACGGCTTCACCGG
>CAZXSG010001173.1:0-1746 GCA_964643185.1 uncultured Holophagales bacterium | reverse complement strand
CACACGGATCGTGTAGGGGAAGTCCTTCTCGTCGGGCAGAACGGCCTGGAGCGCGCGCCAGGCGAGGCGGCCGTGGCCGATCTCGCGCCGGCCGGGCGACCCGAAGCGCTTGACCTCACCCACCGAGAACGGCGGGAAGTTGTAGTGGAGCATGAAGTTGCGCTCCGACTCGCCCTCGAGCTCCTCGATGAGCTGGGTGTCGTCGGACGTGCCGAGCGTCACGGTGACGAGAGCCTGCGTCTCGCCACGCGTGAAGAGCGAGGAGCCGTGAGTGCGGGGGAGGATGCCGGCTTCGATCGTGAGCTTGCGCACCTGGTCGAAGGAGCGTCCGTCGAGGCGCTGCCTCTTGCCGAGGATCGTCTCGCGCGTGAGCGTCTCGACGAGCTCGCTCATGCAGCGCTTGACCATCTTGCGGAGGTCGGGCTGGTCCTCCGGCACCATGTCGACGGCGGCCTTCTTGACTTCCTTGATCTTGGCGTAGCTCTCGATCTTGCCCACGTGCGTGAGAGCGGCCATGAGAGGCCCGTCCCAGCGCGCGCGGACCTCGCGAACGAGCTCCTCGGGCAGGGGAGCGGGGCTCTGGAAGTTGCCCTTCTGGATGCCCGTGCGGCGCTGGGGCTCCTCGATGCCCGCGATGATCAGCTGCACGCCGCGGTGGCCCTCGAGGATCGCCTCGAGCATGAGCTCCTCGGCAACCTCCTTGGAGCCGGCCTCGACCATGGTGACGCCGTCCCGCGTGCCCACGACCACGAGGTCGAGGGACGATTCGGTGCGCTCCTTGGTGGTCGGGTTCAGGACGAACTTGTCGCCGATGCGGGCGACGCGGACGCCGGCGAGGACCGAGTGGAAGGGGATGGGGTTGAGCGCGAGCGCCGCGGCCGCGCCGTTGATCGCGAGGACGTCCGGATCGTTCTCGCCGTCGGCCGAGAGCACGAGAGCGACGATCTGCGTCTCGTGGTTGAAGCCCTCGGGGAAGAGCGGCCGCACGGGGCGGTCGATCATCCGGCACGTGAGGATCTCCTTCTCCGTGGGGCGGCCTTCTCTCTTGAAGAAGCCGCCCGGGATCTTGCCGGCCGCGTACTGGTATTCCTTGTACTCGACCGTGAGGGGGAGGAAGTCGATGTCTTTCGCTTCCTTCGTGAAGCAAGCCGTGACGAGCACCCACGTGCCGCCCATCTTGACCACCGCGGAGCCGTCCGCCTGCTTGGCGAGCTTGCCCGTCTCGATGACCAGTGAGCGGCCGCCGAGGTCGATCGCAACCGTCTCGTGCATGGTTTTCCTTTTCTAGGCCCGTGGCCTGGTTCCGTGGCACTCGGGACACGACGTGCGCGAGGAGGCTGCGGCCCGCTTCCGGCGGAGGCGCGCCGCGCAGACGGCGGAGAGTGCCCGTGAAAAAATGGGTGCCTGAAACCCGAACCGAGCCAACCCGGAGGGAAGGCTCGGCGCGGAAGCGCGACACCTGCGGAGCGCCGGGCCCAGCGGCGCCCGAGGACGTCGCGGGTTTTGTCTCCGCGGAGGCCGGGACCTACTTGCGGAGGCCGAGCCGGTCGATCAGCTGGCGGTAGCCGTCGGCGTTCCGCCGCTTGATGTAGTCGAGGAGCCTGCGGCGTCTGCCGACCATCTGGAGGAGACCGCGGCGCGAGTGGTGGTCCTTCGCGTGGGCCTTGAAGTGCTCCGTGAGCGCCGAAATGCGCTGGGAGAGGAGCGCGACCTGAACCTCCGGGGAGCCGGTGTCGCCGTCGTGGC
>CAZXSG010001172.1:0-1746 GCA_964643185.1 uncultured Holophagales bacterium | reverse complement strand
GGGAGCCTTCGATCCGATCCTCAACGTCGAGGGCTCGGCCTCGAGCTCGAGCTCCACGGTGACGAGCGCGTTTCAGTCTTCCGGCTCGAAGTCGCAGCGGCTCGACGCGTTCTTCAGCGGCCTCATCGACACCGGCGCGACGTACCAGTTCGGCTTCACGAACCAGCGAAGCGACGTGAATCGCCCGGCTGGCATCCCGCCGGAGGGCTTCCGGAGCCCGTCCCTCGGCTCCAACCTCACGGCGCAGGTCACGCAGCCCCTGTTCCGGAACTTCGGGCGCACGGTCAACCGGCGCTTCATCGTCCAGAACCGCATCGCCCGTGACACCTCCGCGTGGGAGTTCGTCAGGCGGGTCCAGAACACGGTGAAGGCCGTCGAAGACGCCTACTGGGATCTCCTCTACGCACAGGCGAACCTCAAGTCCCGCCTGGAAGCCCTCGACCGCGCCAACGACCTCAACCGCATCACGAAGATCAAGATCGACGTGGGCGCTCTCGCCCCGATCGACGTCGTGCAGACCGAGGTCACCATCGCCCAGCGCGAGCAGGACATCATCTTCGCCGAAGGCGCCATCGGCGACGCGCAGGACCTCCTTCGCCGTCTCCTCAACGTACAGAACGTGTCCGACTGGGCCCGCCCCATCCTTCCCACCGACCAGCCCTCGTTCGAGGAGCAGAAGGTCGACGCGGAAGAGGGCATCCGCCGGGCGCTCGAGACCCGCGTCGAGGTGAAGCAGGCCATCGTGGACATCGAGTCCCGCAAGATCACGCTCGCCTACAACAACAACCAGATGCGTCCCCGCCTCGACGCCGTGGGCTCCTACGGCCTCAGCGGCACCGGCGTGAACGTTGCCGACGAGGCCTACACGGACGCCTACAAGTCGATCGTCAAGGTCGACAACCCGAGCTGGTCGATCGGCCTCAACTTCGCGATGCCCATCTTCAACCGCACCGCGCGGGCCAACGCCGCCATCGCGCGCACCGACCTCGAGCTCGGCCGCACGAACCTCGCCATCCTCAAGCAGAACATCGCTCCCGAGGTGCGGGCGGCCGGCCGCCGCATCGACACCGCGTTCCGGTCCATCGCCGCGGCCCGCAAGTCGCGTGAGCTGGCCGAGCGCAACGTGGACGCCGAGAAGAAGAAGTTCGAGAACGGCATGACGACGTCCTTCCAGGTCTCGCAGATCCAGAACGACCTCACGACCGCCCGCTCGAACGAGCTCCTCGCGATCGCCAACTACCGCAAGGCCATCAACGCGTGGCACAACACGGTGGGCGACATCCTGAGCTACAAGAAGGTCACGCTCGAGGGCCTGCCGGTCACGCTCGACGCGACGCCCGCCGAAGAAGGCGCGGTTCGGTGACCGACGAGCGGGAGCCGGGCGGAGCGACTCCTTACGCCCCGCCCGGCGCGCCTCTCTCCTCGCTGCCGGTGCATGCCGCGGCCCCCGGGATCTCTCCCGTGGCCGCGGTCATCGGCACGTTCTCTGCGCCCGGGAAAACGTTCGAGCAGCTCGTGGCGAAACCCACGTGGTGGCTGCCGCTCCTCATCGCCATCCTCGTGACGTTCGCCGCCACGTACGTCATCGCGCCGAAGATCGACATCGAGGCGACGATGCGGGAGATGTTCCAGTCGATCGCCGACAAGACCAACTCCGAGGTCAGCGAGGAGCAGGTCCAGAAGGCGCTCGAGGGCCAGGGAGAGCCATCGGCTCTGAAGAGCGCCGCTCAGGCCGCGGTCTCTGCG
>CAZXSG010001171.1:0-1752 GCA_964643185.1 uncultured Holophagales bacterium | reverse complement strand
AGAAGGTCGACCTCATCAATCAGCTCAAGGTCAACCAGACGGGACCCGTGAGGCTGATGGACGAGGTTTCACGGGCTTTGCCGGATCTTCTCTGGCTCGAGCGCATGAGCTATAGCGGGTCGTCGATCGGCCTGGATGGCAAGGCCATCAGCCCGAACGCCGTTGCGAACTTCCTCGAGAACCTCAAGCGGGTTCCGTATTTCCAGGAGCCCAAGCTCACGGATATCACCGCTTGCAGCGCGGGGAACGTCGCCCTCTACTGTTACCGCATGTCGTTCACGTTCTCCAATCTCAACAAGACGCAGAGCCCCGATCCGGCCGCAGCCGCCGCTCCGGGAGCACCCGCCGCTCCGGGCGCAACCACTGCCCCGGCCGCGCCCGCCACGTCGGCGCCGCCGGCGGCGGGGAAGTGAGGAGTTCGCAGTGGCAGGCCTAGAAATCAAAGCCCTGGAAGGTAAGCCCTGGTACTACGGCCTCTCGGTGGGCGTGGTCCTCGCGGTATTGCTCTATCTCGCCGTGAACTTCTACGTATGGCCGAATTTCAGCGAGATGCGTCGCAAGATCGAGAACAAGAAGAGCGAGCTCGCGCAACTTGAAGAGAAGATCCAGCAGGGGCGCGCCGCCGAGCGGCGCCTGCCGCAGCTCCGGGAGGAAGTCCGGCGTATCGAGCTCGATCTCCAGCGACTGCTCCAGATTCTCCCGACGCGCCGCAACGTCGAGGAGCTGATCAAAAAGGTCGAGGCGATGGCCCGACAGGGCGACTTCTTCCTCAAGCGCTTCGCGCCAAAGGAATACGTCAACAAAGACTTCTATGCCGAATGGCCTATCGAAATTGCGCTCGACGGCTCGTACCACAATCTCGCGCTCTTCTTCGACAAGATGTCCCGCTTCTCCCGAATCATCAACGTCGAATCGCTGGTGATGACGGGCTTCGCCACAGCGCCTCAGGGACGTACCCTCGGCGCGACCTTCGTGGCAAAGACCTTCGTCTACATCGGTGACCCGGAGCAGCCGGGTGCCCCCGGCGCGCCGGGCGCGCCTGGAGGTGTCCGATGATCGCGAACGCGGGTGTCGTCCGCAGCTTCGGGCGACGGTTCGTTCTGTTCGCTCTGTTGGCGGCCTCCGTCGTAGGCTCGCCCTCTCTGGCGCAGGAAACCCCTCCGCCACCGGCCGCCGCCCCCACAGGAGAGATCAAGGTACCGGTGCCGGCCGAACAGGATCTGACTCCGCCGACCTACACCTATGAAATCGGCGGACGGCGCGATCCGTTCCGCTCTCTCCTTCTGCGTGACCCGAACAAGAAGGACGGGCCTCGGCCCGAAGGCCTTCCGGGCATGCTGGTCGACGAGCTCGAGCTACAGGGAACCATCCGAACCAAAGCCGGGTGGCTCGCGATGATGAGGGGCTCCGACAACAAGTCCTATCTCGTGCGGAAAGGCAACACGGTTTTCGACGGCGAGGTCATCGACATCACGGGCAGTGAGATCACGTTCCGGCAGAACGTCAACGATCCGACCAACCCGAAGCCGTTCCGTGATGTGGTGAAGGCCCTTTCTCTCGCCAACAGAAAGCCGTGATCGAAGGGATACCGATGAGGACGACCCAGATTTGCTCGCCCGGACCGATGACGCATCTTGGGGGAGGGACCAAGCTGCGACAAGGTACGGTCACGGCCCCCGGACTAGTGTTCGGTGTGGCCTTGGCAGCGAAGTACTCGCGGTCCGCGGTGTCGATCCGCCGGCGCGGGCTCAT
>CAZXSG010001170.1:0-1756 GCA_964643185.1 uncultured Holophagales bacterium | reverse complement strand
ACCTTGAGCGCTTCGCGCGAGGCGAAGAGGACGCCCGAGAGGTTGATCGCCATGTCGAGGTCCGGTATCGACCGCGAGCGCTGGGAGATGAGCGCGTCGAACGCCGCCTGGATGATGAGGCGGTCGATGGCCGTCACGAAGCCGAAGCGCCCGGCGGCATCGAGGAACTCGGCCGGCGAGGCCAGGCGCCCGTCGGGCTCGCGCAGCCGGGCGAGCGTCTCCACGGCCACGATGCGGCCGGTCGCGATGTCGGCGACGGGCTGGAACACGGGCACGAAGCGCTGCTCGGCGATGGCGATGCGGATGCGCTCCACCTGCGAGCGGAGCGCGCCGACGCGGTTCGTCTCCCGGTCGTGCGGGTCGTGCACCTGGTAGCGCGCACGCCCCTTGCGCTTGGCCTGGTTCATCGCGATGTCGGCGGCGTGCATGAGCTCGTCGGCCGTCGTCGCGTGATCCGGATAGATCGCCGCGCCCATCGACGCCGTGAGGTTCAGGGCGCGCCCCTCGAACGTGGGCGACAGCTTCTGGAAGAGGGCGAGGAGCCGGTCGGCCTTCTCGCCCACCCCGCCCGCCGGCGTCTCGGGGAAGAGGATGCCGATCTCGTCACCGCCCACCCGGCCGATGACCTCTCCGGCCTCGAACTCGTCGCGCAGCGCGTCGCCGAGGCGCGAGAGGTATTCGTCGCCCGCGCCGTGGCCGAGGCTTTCGTTGAGCGACTTGAAGTCGTCGAGGTCGAGGTGGATGAGCGCGATGGGCCGTGAGAGCTGGCGGGACCAGTCGATCTCGCGCTCCACCAAAATGTGGAACTGCTCGCGGTTGTAGAAGCCCGTGATCGGGTCGCGGTCGGAGCGGGCCGCAAGCTCCTCGTAGCAAACCTTGAGGAGCTCGTACTCGGCGGTGCGCTCCGTGACGTCGCGGGCCGAGGCGACGATGGCCTCGAGGGAGCCCGGCATCAGAGGCTGGGCATTCACCCAGTACACGCGGTCGCCCTCGTCGTCGCGGACGCGCACCTCGAAATTCTCGGCCCTCTTCTTCGTGCGCAGCGTCTCGAGGAGCTTCTCGCGCATCGCCTCGTCGACCCAGAACGGCGCGAGCTTGCCGATCGGCGCGAGACCCGCCAGAGCCGGCGGGATGCCCGCGTGAGAGGCCGCGTCGTTCACGGCCAGGAGGCGGCCCTCGCCGTCGATGAGGATGATGGGATCGGGCGATTCCAGGGCGAGCGATGCGACCGACGAGACGGCTCCCGCCGAGGTCGACCCCTTCTTCCATCCCTTGCTCGAGGGCGTGGGTGTCGGGACGTGAACGGGAACGCCCTTGGGTTTCGTGGCCATCAGCGCCGGGATTATCCGCCGTTCCGCCCGGCGGCGGCACCGAGGGCTTCGAGCGCTTCGCCCGTGAGGCGGTAGACCTGCCATTCGGACATGGGTACGGCGCCGAGGCGCTCGTAGAAACCGATGGCCGGGGCATTCCATTTCAATACGCTCCACTCGAGCCGTCCGCAGCCCCGCTCGACGGCCAGCGCCGCGAGCCGCGCGAGGAGCGCCTTGCCGATGCCGTTCGCGCGGAGCTCGGGTTTCACGTAGAGGTCCTCGAGGTAGATCCCGGGTTTCGTGAGGAACGTGGAGTAGTTGTGGAAGAAGAGCGCGAAGCCCGCGGGCACACCCATCCACTCGGCGATGAGGACCTCCGCGAAACGCCGCTTCCCGAAGAGATGGTCGTGGAGCGCCTCTTCCGTGGCGACGCACTCGTGGCGGAG
>CAZXSG010001169.1:0-1759 GCA_964643185.1 uncultured Holophagales bacterium | reverse complement strand
GTACGTAACGCGCGTGGGGCCAGCCGTCACGAGCTCTTGCTCCGGGATCGCGGGCATCACGTCGAGCGCGAGGCCGGCCCTCGCGACGCGGAGCGTCCAGCGCGCGGGGTACTCGGCCTTGGTCTTCGGGCTCGTCCAGCGCGCCGTCTCCTCGATGACGATGTCCTTGGGCGACAGGCTCTCGGCCTTCCCCTCCTTCGAGACGAGAGTCCCCGACGTGTACGGCGACGTGGCGCCGTCTGTAGACCGCATGCGGTAGAGCATCAGGTCGCGCCCGTCGTCGAGCTGCACGGCGAACCAGTCCCAGCCCGCCGCGTCCTTTCCGATCGAGCCCGAGCCCCACTCATGGTCCATCCAGGAGGTGCCCGAAACGCGTCGCGGCTCGCTGCCCGTGACGAGGGCTCCGGCGGCGGCGAGGCGGGTGAAGCTCACGTAGCGGCTCACCGCGTCGGGCTCTGTGCCCTTCCGTGAGAGGCCGTTCTCGCCGTGCAGGACGAACGGCTTCTCGGGCGTGAGAAGGAGCGACAGCTCGCGGAGCTTCGCTCCCTGTCCCGTGCGGGCGAAGAGGACGAGCTTGCCACCCAGCTCCTCGAGCCGCCAGTCCTCGTTCGTCACGGCGAGCCGTTCCTCTCGTGCGGAGGCTGCGGGGCCGGTGCGGTGGAGTCTTTCGGCGTGCTCGAACGTGCCCTCCGCGAGGTTCGTGAGCGCGAAGTGCGCGAGGTGGAGGTCGCGCGCCCGGAACGACGAGGGGTCGCTCGGCCTCGGCTCGTCGAGGAGACCCACGCGAAAGAACGTGAGCTGGTAGCCGAAGCGATCGCCGTCCTCGGCGAGGAGGTGGCCCGTGAGGTACCACCACTCGAGCCGAGCGTCGTCGTGCGAGCCATGGTCGCGCGGGAACGCGAGCTTCGCCGCCGGGTCGAGGGGACGGAACCGGCCCTCGGCCGACAGTGGCGCCACGCTGAGGGTGAGCCCGATCAGCGCGAGCCCGGCGAATATCTTCATGGCGTCATTCTTCCTTCAGCGCACGGGCCGGATCTGTGCGTGCGGCCACAGTCGCGGGCCGCTGGGCCGCGAGGAGCGTCGCGACGAGGACGCCCGCGAACGAGGCGGCCAGAAAGCCGGCCGGCCATTCCGTGGTGATCGTCCAGCCGAACGACTGGCGGTTGATCACGTGGATCAGGATGTGCGCGAGCGCGGCGCCCGTCGCGAGCCCGAGAAGAGAGCCCAGGACGCCGAGAGCCGCCGCTTCATAGCGGATCGCCTTCTTCACGCCCTTGACCGAGGTGCCCAGGACGCGGAGGAGGCCGATCTCGCGGCGCCTCTCGAGGACGAGCGCGAGCAGCGTGTTGAAGACGCCCAGGAGCGCGACGGCGATGGCGACGCCCTGGAGCGCCCAGGTGACGGCGAACGTCCGGTCGAAGATGCGGAGAACCTCCTGGCGGAGCCTGACGTTGGTGTGGACGCGCAGAGCGAAGAGGCCCTTCGCGGCTTCGAGGATTCGCGTCCGCGCGGCGTCGGGGTCGGTGCCGGGGGCCAGCCAGATCGCGAGGCTCGAGGCGCCGGTGAGGCCGTAGAGCTCCTGGAAGAGCTCGCGGTCGATGGACACGGTGCCGCGATCGTTCGAGTAGTCGGAATAGACACCCGCGATGCGCAGGAGCTGCGGGCCCTTCGGTGAGGGCAGCTCCACGAGGTCGCCCGTCTTCGCGCCGAACTTCACCGCATAGGGCTCGGAGACGACGGCCTCGCCGTTCGCACGGGC
>CAZXSG010001168.1:0-1763 GCA_964643185.1 uncultured Holophagales bacterium | reverse complement strand
GTGCCGACCGGAAGCCGGGTCTCGGTGGGGGCGCCTCCTCCGTTTCGGAGAATGGCACTCCGTTTCGGAGAATCAGGCCAGGAGGCGGGAGACCAGGACGGCGAGGAGGACGAAGGGAATCGCGAACAGACCCAGGAGCACGAGCGCCACGAGCGAGAAGGCGAGCGCGATCTCCCCGAAGCGGCGAGGCGGCTTTTCGCCGTCCCGGTACCGGATGACCGTCTCGGCGTTCCAGCTGTTGCTCCGCCACAGGATGTCGAACAGGTCGCCGATCACGGGCACCGAGCCGAGGAGCGCGTCGACCGCGACGATGCCGGCCATCTTCGCGACCTTGGGGCCCGGCACGCGGTGCCTCAGGGCGGAATAGATCATGAAGAGGGACGTCCCGGCCGCGACCGCGTCGCCGACGAGGGGGAAGAGCCCCAGGAGCGCGTCCGCTCCGGCCTTCTGGCCCGTACCGGGAATGGCCACGGCCTCGTCCATGAGGCGGGCGATCCGCCGGAGCAGGATGAGGTCGGGCGGCAGCGTCTCGTCGGGCACGACGAGCTCGGGCTCGAGCACGCGGCCTTCGGGCACCCGCTTGCGCGGGCCGTTTTGCGCGGCCTGGCGTGGAAGGCGTTTGGCCCCGTTGCTCACGGCCGCATGCTACCCCTGCGAGAATCGGGCATGAGCTTCTTCCTGAAGCACACGCTCACGGGACTCTCGCGCACCTGTGGGTGAGCGGCGAAGCTGAGCCCGGTCGGGCTCGCCGAGCTGCTCGCCACGTTGCCGAAGGGCGCCCTCTCGCATCCGGACCTTCTCGTGGGGATCGAGACCGGAGACGATGCCGGTGTCTTTCGCATCAGCGAGGAGCTCGCGCTCGTGACGACGGCCGACGTCATCACGCCGCCCGTGGACGACCCGGAGCTCTTCGGAAGGATCGCCGCCGCGAACGCGCTGTCGGACGTCTATGCCATGGGCGGCCGGCCGGTCACGGCGCTCAACCTCGTGTTCTTTCCGCAGGCGAAGCTCGAGGCACGCATCCTGTCGGGCATCCTCGCGGGCGCTGCGGAAAAGGTCCTCGAGGCCGGCGCAGCCCTCGCGGGCGGGCACAGCGTGGACGACGACGAGCCCAAGTTCGGCCTGGCCGTCACGGGCCTCGTGGATCCGCGCCGCATCTGGAGGAACTCGGGAGCGTGCGAAGGCGACGCCCTCCTTCTCACGAAGCCGCTCGGCAGCGGCGTGCTCTTCAACGCGAACCGCAAGTCGGCCCTGCCCGACGCGATCTTCGGCCCCTGCCTCGACGCGGTGACGACGCTCAACCGCGTCGCCGCCGAGACGCTCGCGCGCTTCGAGGTCCACGCCGCGACCGACGTCACGGGCTTCGGGCTCCTGGGCCACGCGCTCGGCATGGCCAGGGGATCGGGCCTCACGCTGCGTTTCACGTTCGATGCGCTGCCGTTTTTCGCAGGCGCCGAGGACGCGTACCGGCGCGGCATCACGACGAAGGCGAACACCCAGAACGCCGCTCACGTGGATCCTTCCCTGCACGACGAGAAGGCGCTCGACGGGCCCCGGCGCTCGCTCCTCATCGATCCGCAGACGAGCGGCGGACTCCTCGTGGCGCTCCCCGCAGAGGAGGCCGGCGCGGCCCTCGCCGCGCTCCATGCGGCCGGCGTGCGCGACGCGCGGCGGGTGGGCGAGGTCACCGTGCGCGGCGAGGCCCCGCTCGTGGTTTGCTGACATTCAGCGCGCCGGAGGCGTTTCCCGGCCCGGAGGGCTGA
>CAZXSG010001167.1:0-1768 GCA_964643185.1 uncultured Holophagales bacterium | reverse complement strand
ACCCGCGCGGACCCACCAGCCCGCGGCCAACGGGATGAACGGGAAGACCTGGTGGACGAGGAGCCAGGGTGTCTTCTCGCCGAGATACGCGTACAGCGCGATCGAGGAGACCCCGAACCACAGCAGGAACCGCTCGGCCCCCATCAGGGTCTTGCTGCGCCGCCAGGCCTCCCAGAACGCGGGCAGCATGATCGCGAACTCGTACATGAGGATGCGGGGCAGGTAGTAGGTCTTGGGCCCGCCCACGCGTTCCAGCTTGTGCTGGCCCCACCAATACAGGATCGCGTCGCGGGCCGGGTTTCCCGACTCCGGGTGGTTGAGGAGCGCCGTGTAGAGGATCTCCGAGACCGCGAAGAACAGGCCGAGCGCGCCCGCGATCGCCACGGTGTGCCGCTCGACGAAGTCGAGAACCTGGCGGAGCCTGCCGAAGACGTCGAGCCCGCGACCCGGCTCGAAGAGCGCGTAGAAGAAAACGGTTGGCGCGAGCAGCGCGAGGGAGACGTAGAAGTTCTCCTTGGAGGCGAACGCGATCGCCAGCCAGAACGCCGCGAAGCCCAGATGCCGGAGCTTTCCGCCCCGCCACCACAGATCGAGGAAGAGCATCGCGCCGCACGTGCCGAGGAGGTTCCAGACGTCCTCGCGGCAGAACCGCGTGGTGTAGAGATAGTTCGGCGAGAACGCCATGAGCGCGCCCGCGGCGAACGCGACCGCCCGGCCGAAACGCTGACGGAGGAGGAGCGCCATCGCGGCAAGGCCGACGCCTCCCAGCGCGGCGGGGAGGCGCGACGTGAAGTCGTTCGCGCCGTTGTAGCGGCGCTCGTCGCCGCCCAGGATCTTGATGATCTGATCGAACACCCGGAACGTGCCGGCGACCATCGCGTACTGAACGGGGCCGTGATACACGGGGTCGTATTTGTACTCGCCCGAATGCGCGAGCACGTAGCTGAAGTTCGCGTGGATCGACTCGTCGTGGTGGAGGGGCTTCACGTTGAGCTGATAAACGCGGAAGAGGAGCGCGAGGACGAGGAGCAGACCCCAGGCGAGCTTCTCGCCGCGGCGCATCGGGCCGACCGCCTCCTCGGGCTGGAAGGGAGCGAGCGGCCTCGAACCGCCCGGGCCCGGGGCGGCCCGGCCGGCGTTCTCTTCCGGGACGGTCTCCGGGGCCGGCTGGGACGCGGCCTCGGGCTTCGGCTCGGTGCGCTTGCGGCTCATCTCACCGTGCTCCCCCGGCGCCGGCGCCGGGCGGACCCGTGGGCGCGCGGACCTCGCCGATCTGCATCTCGTAGATCGCGGTGCCCATCTCGTCGTAAACGGGCTTGAATCCGGCGCGGAGAGCGAACGCATTCGGACCATAGGCCTGGTCCTGCGGTCTCTTCTTGTCGTTCGGACCCTCTTTCTCGAGAGGACCGACGATGACGTACCTGATGTTGTACTTCGCGACGACCGCCGCGAGGACCGGCTCGATCGTCGTCGTGTAGAGATAGCGGAGGTCCTGGCGCCGGTCGTCGACCAGCGCGGTCGCCTCCTGGCCTCTCCAGACGAGCTGGTGGTTCGCCCAGCCCAGCACGGTGGGCCGTCCCGAGAAGGTCCCGATGCGGGAACGGTCCTCGTAGGCGACTCCGGGGACCTCGGCGATGACGGCACCGGGCGGGGCGTGCTTCTGGAGCCACGCGATGGCGCCCCGGTCTCCGGGGGTCTCCCGCGCCATGAACGCGAGGCCGTCGAGACCGGCGCCCCCGCCATCCTTTTACGCGCCAGAGAGGCCCCC
>CAZXSG010001166.1:0-1769 GCA_964643185.1 uncultured Holophagales bacterium | reverse complement strand
CCCAGGGGGAGCGTTCCGGTGAAGGCCATCCCCCGGCCGATCGACACGGTGGACGCCGGCCTCCCCCGCCCCGTGACGCAGCGGCTCGGGCTCTGCCGCCTCGGGGCCGAGGTGAAGCGCGCCCAGGGCCGTCCGCTCCGCGAAGCGGCACGCGAGGAGCGCGCCAAGGCCCGCTTCGCCGCCGCTCTCGACGACGTCGCGGGGGAACGGCTCGGCGAGGCGCTCATCGCGCTCGGCCTCGAAGCCGAGGGCTGGAGCGCCGAGGAGGCCCGCTCCAGCTGAATTTCATGAAGCGCGCCGGAGGCGTTTCCCGGCCCGGAGGGCTGAACAAATTTGTTCTCGGGGTTTCTCGATCCCCCGAACCCCCACCGGGACTGAACGCCTCCGGCGCGGTTCCTGAATTCCTCAGACCATACGGGGAGGCTGGCCCGTGGCCGCCAGCACCGAGACCCACGCCTCCCCTTCCGGATCGAGGCGCCGTCGCCCGGAGACGGCGCGCTCGATGGGGACGTGGACGAAGGTGCCGTTCAGATAGCCCACCATGGTCTCCGTGCGCCCCGCGAGCGCGGCGTGCACGGCGTTTCGCGCGAGGCGGTCGCACAGGAGGCCGTCCTCGCAGTTCGCGGGCCCGCCGCGCAGCACATAGCTGGGATCGATGTACTTGATCTCGACGGGTTTTCCGAGGGCAGCGAAGCGCTCGGAAAGGGCGGTCTTGAGGAACGGACCGATGTCCATGAGACGGGCGTTGCCGGAGGCATCCGTGGCCCGGCGGCTCTTCTCGGACGGGTCCCCGTCGGCCGCCGCGCGCAGCAGATCCTGACCGGCGCCTTCGGCCACCACGATCACCGAGTGTCCGCGGTCGTCCATGCGTTCCGACAAGGCCTTGAAGAGACCGTCGAGCGTGAACGGCACCTCGGGCACGAGACAGAAGTTCACGTCGCCCGCGGCCAGCGTGGCCGTGGCGGCGATGAATCCGGCGTGCCGGCCCATGAGCTTCACGAGGCCGATGCCGCGCGGAGTGCCCCGGGCCTCGTTGTGCGCCGCGTGCAGAACGTTCTGGGCCGCTTCCACGGCGGTGCGGAAACCGAACGTGCGCTGGCAGTAGGCGACGTCGTTGTCGATGGTCTTCGGGATCCCCACGATGGCCACCGGAGCGTTCCTGCGGGCCAGCTCCCGCGCGAGCGCGAGGGCTCCGCGCTGGGTTCCGTCTCCCCCCACGGTGAAGAGCATCGAGACGCCCCATGCGAGGAGCGTGTCGGCCATCGTCGAGACGTCCTGCGGGCCGCGCGAGGTGCCGAGGAGCGTCCCTCCATCGCGGTGGATGCCCTCCACCGCGTCGAGCGTCAGGACGAGCGGCGGGCGGCCGTCCTTGCGGTTGAGCCCGAGGTAGCCGTCGTGGATGCCGAGCACTTCAGTCACGCGGTAGTTGAAATGCAGCTCGAGGAACAGCGCGCGCAGCACGTTGTTGAGCCCGGGACAGAGACCGCCGCAGGTCACGACGGCGGCCCGCGCCGCTCCGGGGTCGAAGAACAGCATCTCCCTGGGGCCGGCCTTCTCGAGGAGCTCGTTCTCCGCCTCGCGGGGCGGCTCGTCCACGGACCGCCGCACCCAGGTGTCGTCGGGAACGAAGCGGCCGAGGCCGGCCCCGGCGACACTGGACAACCGGAGCGGGGACCGGAAGCGCGCGGGCCCGAGACTCGGAACGGGGAGCTTGCGCGGGTCGCTCACGGCGCCCCTATTCCCCGATGATCTTCACGAGCACCCTCTTC
>CAZXSG010001165.1:0-1776 GCA_964643185.1 uncultured Holophagales bacterium | reverse complement strand
ACCGACGGCATGGTGGGCCCGAAGAACTACATGGCGCTCCTCGTGAGCCGGGCGCGCATGGAAGGGTTCGTCGTGTTCGACTACGCGCCCCGCTACGCCGAGGGCATGAAGGCGATCGCGGGCTGGATCGCCGAAGGGAAGCTCGAGGCGAAGGAAGACATCGTCGAGGGGCTCGAGACGTTCCCAGAAACCCTGCTCAAGCTCTTCCGCGGTGAGAATTTCGGAAAGCTCGTCCTCGCGGTCTGACGCGCCGCGGTTCGGCCTCGCCCGCTTCGCCGAGCTCGCGGCCGCTTTCGTGATCCTCGCGGCCGCGCTTCTCGTGCTCTACCAGCCGGTGAGGGCCCGGGCCACCACCTCGCTCTGGGGCGACGAGCTCCACACGATTCTCGAGTACAGCTCGAAAGGCCCGGTCGCGGTGCTGACGGACTATCGCGAGCCGAACAACCACATCTTCTTCAACCTCCTCAACGCCGTGACGCCGAACCGGGCGTCCGTGCAGCCGCTCCGCGCGCGGATGTGGTCGTTCATCGCCCTCGCCTCGCTGCTCGCCCTGGCGCTGGGGTTCTTCATCCGCAGGGGCGATCCGCTTTCGGGCGCGCTCCTCGTCTGGGTGCTCAGCGCGAGCAGCCAGCTCGTGGATCTGGATCTCCAGGCGCGCGGCTACGGCCTCCTCGCGTTTCTTGCGTTCGTGGCGTCCGCTTCGGCGGTGACGTTCCTGGAGAAGGGTCGAACCGGGGCACTGGTGGCGCTCGCTGCGGCGTCGGTGCTCGGCGCGTTCACCGTTCCGACGTTCGGGTTTTTCGCGGCCGGGATTTGGCTGTGCGTTCTCGTCGCCCGGCGCGAGCGCCGCGTCCTCGCCGTGGGTGCGGTCAGCGGCTGGGCGATCCTCGCCGTCCACCTTTCCGTCCTCTCCCAGATGGCGGACCAGGCCAGGCACTACGACGAGCGCTGGGGCAGGCAATACGGCCACCTCGGCGCGCCCTTCGAGGCGCTCCAGACTTACCTTCTCCACCCCTCGGTGCTCCTCGGACGATGGCCCGGAACGCCGGGAATGGTCCTCTTCGGACTCCTCTTCGCCGGCCTCTGCGCGGTCGTTTGGTGGAAGCGCCGCTCGCTCCTCGATGGGCCGCTCGTCCTCGGCGGGGCGGTGGTCGTCTTCTTCGCCATCTGCCTCGCCCTGACGACGCCTCTCCTCCGCTCGACGGCGTTCGTCGTCGTGGCCGTCGCCTTCGCGTTCGTGCTGCTCCTCTCGGCCGCCTCGACGCTCGTCCCGGAACGGATCCGGGCCGCCGCCGCGCTCGCGCTCGCACTCGTGCTCCTTCGCCACAGCGTGCACCTCGTGCGGGCTTTCCACTTCGTCCCGGAGGAGAGCTGGATGGAGCTCGCGAGCGTGCTCCGCGAAACGTTCCCGAGCGACCTGCCTTTCGCCGTGAACGCCGCGGAGGTGTTCCTGGACCCGTACCTCGCGGGCGACGCTCATCGCAAACCGCGCATCGACCTCCCCGCGTGGGCGCGCGGTGAGCAGGTCTACGTGGACGCTCCGGTGGGCGCGCAGACGGAGCCTCGGATCGATGGCCGGGAGTACGCCCCGTTTGCCGTGGCGTACCGGCTTCCTCAACGGCGGGAGGGCTACCAGGCCGTCTGGTTCTGTCCGCCGCTCGAGTCGTCGCTCGCGGGCACGCTCCCCGACTTCGCCGCGAGCCTCTCGGACCGCGAGCTGGCGACCGGCTCGCCGGAGATCGCGGCACGACCCGGCGAGCCGCCCCGTCTCGAGGT
>CAZXSG010001164.1:0-1779 GCA_964643185.1 uncultured Holophagales bacterium | reverse complement strand
TCCGCGAGGGCGTCTCGATCGCGGCGGCGGATCCGGCCCGCTACTTCTTCGGCGTCGCCCGGTTCGTGCTCCTCGAGGAGCGCCGGCGGGAGCGCCACCGCAAGGACCTCGTAGGCTCGCTGGCCGCGCTGCCCCCGCCGGACGAGGTGGACGAAGGGGTGCTCCTGACCCTCCAGGACTGCCTGGACAAGACCCCGCCGCTCGAGCGGCGCCTGCTCCTCCGCTACTACCAGGGAGACGGTGCCTCCCGCATCGAGAACCGTAAGGCCCTGGCCGACGAGCTGCACGTGCCCATGAACGCCCTGCGGATCCGCGTCCACAGGCTGAGGGAACGCCTGGAGCGCTGCGTGGCGGGCGGACCCGGCTGAGCCGCGACGAAACTTCTCGCGAAACGGAATTCCGGATCCGGTCACTCAGTACTGGAGACGAGGATATGACCGACACCTTCCGTTCCGACGAGCAGCGCCCCCTGAGCCCCGATTTCGTCCGCCGCTTCCTGCTGGGCCTCCTGCCCGAGAAGGAAGCCGAGACGCTTCGCGAGCAGCTCTTCGGTCAGCCCTCGCTGGTGGAGGAGATCGCGGCCCACGAGGACGACCTCATCGACGCTTTTTCCCGGGGGGAGCTCGAGGGCGCCGAGAAGGACGCCTTCGATGCTCTGTACCTCGCGCACCCCGAGAAGCGGCGGCGCGTCGTCGTCTCCCGGGCGCTGATCCATGCGGCGCGGACGCAGGCGGCACCCGGCGGCGCGCGGCTCTCCACGCCGAGCGGTGTCGCCGAGGTTCCGGCAGCGGTCACGGCCCTGCGCGCCGAGATCGCCGCCGGGGAGGCTCTCAACAACCACGGCAACGTCCGCGCCTTCCCGGCCCGGCGCGGCCGGCTCCTGCCGGCTCTCACCGGCCTCGCCGCGGCGGCCGCCCTCGTCCTCGCCGCCCTCACCACGTTCCAGCGCGGCAAGCTCGAGGAACGCCTTTCCGCCGCCGAGACGCTCCACCGGCAGCAAATCGCGCTCCTCACGAGTCAGGTGAACGAGCAGAAGGCGGCCGCGCTTCGGGCCGAGGCGGCCCGCGTCGCCGCGGAAGCCGCGCTCGCGGCCCGGGACGCGGCGACTTCGACGGCGGTGACGACGGTTTCGACGGTGGCGACTCCGGTCGTGAAAGCACTCAAGCGTGCGGTCTTCACGCTCGCGATGGACCTGGTGCGCGGTGAGGGCGAGCCCCGCCGGCTGACCCTGCCCTCCGACGTCGACGAGGTCCAGCTCAAGCTCGAGGTCGACGGCAACGAGCCCTACAAGCTCTTCTACGTGACCCTGCGCTCGGCCTCGGGCCGTCAGGTCTTCTCGCGCGGCCGCCTCTCGGGCGAGCGCGTCTCCGGGAACCGCCAAGTCACGCTCAACCTCCGGCAGGAAGTGCTGCCCGAGGGGCGCTACGAGCTCCAGCTCCAGGGCCTCACCGAGAGCGGCCGGGCCGAAGACATCGGCTACTACTACTTCCATGTGAACCACCGGAACGGGGTGTAGGCCGCTTTCCTCCAGGGCCGCTAGCATGCGCGGCATGAGCCGCGACCTCCTCTCCCTCTTTCCCGCCTCTCCCGAAGACGTCCCCGGGAAGTTCCGCAGGACCGCGGACGAAACCGGCCTCACGCTCCTCGTCGGGGGGACGCTCTCTCGGGCCGCGACCGGGAAGCCGATCCGCTCGGCCGTCTGCTTCCGCGAAGGCGACGCCCCGCCGGTCCAGGTCGAGCTGGGACCCAGCGCCCTCGCGACCGGCGACGATTCCCGCG
>CAZXSG010001163.1:0-1784 GCA_964643185.1 uncultured Holophagales bacterium | reverse complement strand
TCCAGGGCGAGCGCGAGATGGCGACCTACAACAAGTCGCTCGGCAAGTTCCAGCTCGTGGGCATTCCCGCGGCGGCCCGCGGCGTCCCGCAGATCGAGGTGACGTTCTCGATCGACTCTTCCGGCATCGTCGCGGTCGCGGCGCGTGACATGGCGACCGGCAAGAACCAGAGCATCCAGATCAACCCGGCCGGCGGTCTCTCGCAGGAAGAGATCGATCGCATCGTGACCGAGGCCGCCGAGAACAAGGCGCAGGACCTCAAGCGCAAGGAGATCCGGCAGCTCAAGAACAAGCTCGAGGGCCTCATCGGGGGCAACGAGCGGGTGTTCCGCGAGTTCGGCAACCTGCTCCAGGAAGACGAGCGGGACCGTATCGGGCGCACGCTCGAGCACGCCAAGGAAGTGATGACGGAAGACTCCCGCGGCGAGATCGACAACGCGCTCCTCGACATGCAGGGCGTCTCGCGCATCCTCACCCAGGCCATGCTCTACAAGCCCGAGGCCAAGAAAGAGAAGGAGTGAAGGGCGATCCGTAGAATCCGGGCGTGAGTACGGCCGTGCGCGACCATTACGAGATCCTGGGTGTCCCCAAGGACGCCGACATCAGCGTCATCAAGGCTTCCTACCGGAAGCTGGCGCTCAAGTACCACCCGGACAAGAACCCGGGCGACAAGGACGCCGAGCACAAGTTCCGCGAGGCCGCCGAGGCGTATTCGGTGCTGTCCGATCCCGACAAGCGGGCCCGTTACGATCGCTTCGGCCCCGAAGGGCCCGGCATGGGCGGGGGAGGCTTCGACCCCACGCAGTTCCAGGATTTCTCCGACATCCTGGGCGACCTCTTCGGCTTTGCCGGCGGCGGGGGCCAGAGAGGCCGCCGGAGGGCCGGCGAAGACCTCCGGGTGGACGTCGAGCTGACGTTCGAGGAAGCCGCGTTCGGAGTGGAGCGCGAGATTCCCGTGCGCCGCCTCGAGGCCTGTGAGTCCTGCCGCGGAACCGGCGCCAAGGGTGCCTCGGGTGCCCAGACCTGCGGCACCTGCCGCGGACGTGGCCAGGTCCAGTACCGGCAGGGCTTCTTCGCGATCGCGCGGCCCTGTCCCGACTGCGGAGGCGCGGGCGAGATCGTCAAGGACCCGTGTCCCGATTGCCGCGGCGAAGGCCGTGCGGCGGCCGACCGGAAGCTCAAGGTCGGCATTCCCAAGGGCGTCGACACCGGAGCGCGTCTCCGCCTCGTGAACGAGGGCAACGCCGGGCGCGCGGCCGGACCTCAGGGCGACCTCTACGTGTTCCTCACGGTCGCGCCCCACGAGCACTTCAAGCGGGACGGATCCGACGTCGTGCTCACCTGGGCCGTGCCGTTCCACATTGCCACCCTGGGAGGCGACGTGACCGTGCCGACGATCCACGGGGACGCCGAGGTCGAGATCCCGGCGGGCACTCCGGTCGGCAGCGTGTTCACGCTGAAGCACAAGGGCATCCCCCGGCTGGACGGCCGTGGCAAGGGCGACCAGCACGTCCTCGTGACGATCCGCGTTCCGCGCAAGCTGAGCAAAGACCAGAAGGAAGCCGTGCGAAAGATGGCCGCGATCGTCGAAGGCGAGAGCGGCGCGCCCACGAAGGAAGAAAAGGGCTTCTTCGACAAGGTCCGGGGCTTCTTCACGGGCGACGAATCGTGAGTTCCGTGAGTTCCGTGAACGCCGGGGCGCGGTCCGCCACGTTCCGCGTGCTTGATCCTGGGGGTTTCTCGATCCCCCCAGGCCCCCCACCGGCGTTTTCCGAGCGGCTCGA
>CAZXSG010001162.1:0-1794 GCA_964643185.1 uncultured Holophagales bacterium | reverse complement strand
CCCTCCTCGGGATGCTTCCCGGGTTCGGAAAGTTCCTCGGGCTCCCCATCGACGTGCGGCACGTGACGCTCTCGACGGGCCAGCTGGCCCTGGCGGCCGGGCACCTCGGCTTTGCCGAGTGGACCTCGCCGGAGATGCTCGTCGCTCTCTTCGGGATCCTCCTCATCGCGCTCTGCAACTTCGGCGTGAGCTTCGCGCTCGCGCTGGGCGTCGCGATGCGCGCGCGGGGCGTGCTCCTCGGCGAAACGGCGGGGCTCCTGGAGGCCCTGCTCATCGAGCTCGTACGGAATCCCCGCGCGTTCCTCCTGCCGCCGCGCAAAGACGAAGAGACCTCCGGCCGGCCGCCCGACGGGGCAGAATCCGCGGCATGAATGTGCGTGCCGCGATTCTTGCCGGTGCCCTTCTCGCTTCCGGAGTCGCCCGCTCCGCGGAGCCGGCAGGGGCTGCAGTGAGCGCGGCGTCCTCCGGCGCCGCGGCGGTCGTGAGCGCGGCGTCCTCCGGCGCCGCGCTCCACGAGAGATGGCCGTCGATCCGGGTGTCGAGCCCCACGCCGTCGACGTTCAAGCACGCCGATCTCGAGAAGGCCCTCGAGGACCTCGCGAGAAAGTACCCGGGCCTCTTCGAGACGGTCACCACAGCGACCTCGAACGAGGGGCGCACGATCCGCCTCCTCCGCGCCGGCACGGGTCCCCGCAAGGTGCTGCTCTGGTCGCAGATGCATGGCGACGAGCCCACGGGCACGAGCGCCCTCCTCGACCTCCTCTCCGATCTGGGAGCGCGGAGCCGCGAGAGCGACACGAAGGATCTGCTCTCGTCCCTCACGCTCTATGTCATCCCCATGCTCAACCCCGACGGCGCCGAGCGCTTCGTGCGCTGGAACGCGCAAGGCATCGACCTCAACCGCGACGCGCTCGCGCTCGCGTCGCCCGAAGCACGGTTCCTGAAATCCGTGCGGGACGCGCACGACCCGTACGTGGGCTACAACCTCCACAACCAGTTCAACCGCGTGACGGCCGGCGGAACGGGTGGACCTGTTTCTCTGGCCGTGCTCTCCGTTCCGTTCGACGAGGCGTTCACCGCGAGCCCCGGCCGCTCGCTCACCAAGCGGCTCGCCGTGGTGATCCAGGACCTCCTCGCGCCCTACACGAAGGACACTTTCGCCCGCTACAAAACCGACTACACGGCCCGCGCGTTCGGCGACTCGATGACCCGCTGGGGCACGCCCACGCTCCTCATCGAGGCGGGATTCCTGCCCGGCCCCGGGGCCGAGGAAGAGCTCGTGAGGCTCTACTGGATCGCCCTCCGCGGATCGCTGCAGCTCCTCGCCAAGGGCCAGGGCCGGCTGTCGACGGTGAGCGAAGCCCGCTACGACGAGATTCCCCTCAACACCGAGGGCCGTCTCTACGACGTGATTCTCCGCGACGTTCTCGTGGTGAACGGCCGCGGCCTGCCGCCGTTCCCCGCCAGCATCGCCCTCCTCCGCGGCAACCGGCGCCTGGATGGCGACGGGCGCGGCGGCGCCTACGTGCGGGAGGTGGGCGATCTCGCCGAGTTCACGACGCCCGAGCCCTCCCCCGTCGTCTCGGGGCTCTATGTCGCGCCCGCGCCCGGGGGCGACGCCGCGGGCTGGCCCATCGTGCTGGACGGTCTGGCCGCGCGCGGCCTGATGACCGAGGAGGGAGCCTTCCGGCTGAGCACCGGGGACCTCGCCAAGGAGGTCGCCGCCTGGGCGGGCAAGTCCGTCCTCGAGCCCGGCTACGCGGGCGATCTGATGCTCTTTCGGCGGACCCGTGA